>NZ_PSWM01000011.1:0-102145 GCF_002932795.1 Rathayibacter sp. AY1B5 | reverse complement strand
CCCGCCGCGCGACCTCGGCCGACGCCTCCTGCAGCCCGTGGTCGACGATCACCGCGCCGGCCCGCCTCCCGCCCCGCGGGGCCTCGAAGGCGACCGCCGCCGCGAGCGCGAGCGAGTCCGCTCCCCCGCTCAGCGCGACCAGCACGAGCGCTCCGGGGTCGAGCTCGTCGAGGCTCTCGCGCACCGCCCGCCGCAGATCGGCGACGGCGGGGGTCAGGCGGGGGCGATCGGGCACATCAAGTAACGTAATGCCAGCGATCCGCCCCTCCCGCGCGCGCACCCGCGCGAGCGTTCCGGAGGCCGAATCCGTCCGCCGATGCGCCGCTCACGGCGCCACCGACTCAAGGAGAGAGCATGGCCGCATACGACGTCGTCGTCGAGATCCCCAAGGGGAGCCGCAACAAGTACGAGGTCGACCACGAGACCGGTCGCGTCTACCTCGACCGCGTGCTCTTCACCTCCTTCGTCTACCCGACGGACTACGGGTACTTCGAGAACACCCTCGGCCTCGACGGCGACCCCGTCGACGCTCTGGTGCTGCTCGAGTACCCCGTCTTCCCGGGCGTGGGCGTCTCCGTCCGCCCGGTCGGCGTGCTCAACATGAGCGACGAGGCCGGCTCCGACGCGAAGGTGGTCGTGGTCCCCGCGAAGGACCCGCGCTGGCAGCACATCCAGGACATCGGCGACGTCCCGGAGCAGACGAAGAACGAGATCAAGCACTTCTTCGAGCGCTACAAGGACCTCGAGCCCGGCAAGTGGGTCAAGGTCGACGCGTGGGGCGACGCCGCCGAGGCGGAGCAGATCGTCCAGGACGGCATCAAGAAGCTGGCCGAAGAGGGTCACTGACCTCCCGCACCAACGAAGGAACCCCCTCCCGTCGTCTCGACAGGAGGGGGTTCTCTCGTTGCGCGGTGCGGCCGCGGCTCAGGCGGCCGGGCGGCCGACCATGCCGGCGGGCGTGCCCCAGGTGTTCCAGATGCGCACGGGCTTGCCGTAGTCGGCGGCCTCGATGATCTGGTTGTTCCCGAGGTAGATGGCCACGTGGTAGTAGTCCCCGCCGCCGCCCCAGAAGATCAGGTCGCCGCGCTGGCGCTGGCTGTAGGGGACGAGCTTGCCGGCGCCGGCCATGGTGTTGTACTGGTTCGTCGCCGAGTGGGTGCCGATGTAGATGCCCGAGGAGGCGTACGACGCCTTGGTGAGGCCCGAGCAGTCCCACTGGTCCGGGCCCATGCCGCCGAGGACGTACTCCTCGCCGAGCTGCGCCATCGCGTACGAGATCGCGTTCTCGACGGCGCCACTGGTCGGCACCAGGACCGGAGCGGTGACCGGCTGCGGGAGCGGCTGAGCCGCCGGCTGGGCGACCGGCTGCGCAGCGGGCTGGGCCGGAGCCGGAGCCGGAGCGGGCTGCTGCTGCGCGGGCTGCGGAGCGGCGGGCTGCGGGAGGGACGCGGTCTGGCGCGAGGGGGCGGCGGCGGGAGCCGAGGACTGCTGCTGGGCGGAGCGGGCGGTGGACTGCGCCTGCGCGGCGGCCTCCGCCTCGGCCTGCGCCTGAGCGGCGGCCTCGTCGGCCTGGCGCTTCTGCTCCCCCGCGAGGTACTGGGTCTCGACCTCGACCGAGGAGTCCTTCAGCAGCGCGAGCTGGGCGACCAGCTCCTGCGACTTCTCCTCCTGCGCCGAGAGCGACGCGCGAGCGGACTCGGCGGCGGCGTCGGCGTCCTTGCGGGCGGCGTCGGCCTCGTCCGAGAGCGCCTGGTGCTCGGTGACGGCGCGGTCGGCCTGGTCGCCGAGCGACTCCGCGTTCTGCTTGTCGGCGAGGGCGTCGGCGTAGACCTTCTGCGACTGCTCCGAGAGCTGCGACATCGCGCCGAGCTGGTAGAGCAGGTCTCCTGCGTCCTCGCCCTTGGCCACGAGGCTGGCGGAGAGGTCGCCGCCGGCGGCGCGCGAGAGGTGCGCGGCGAGCAGGCCCGCGCGCATCTTCGAGGTCTGGGCCTTGGCGGAGGCGGTGGTCGCCTTCTCCTCGAGGTCGGCGACGGCCTCCGCAGCGGCGTCGAGCGCCTCCTTGGCCTGGCGCCAGGCCTCGGCCTTCTTCATCGCGGTGATCGACTTCTCGTCGACCGCGGTCTGCAGGCTCGTGATGAGGCCGGTGATCGAGTCGATCTCGGCCTGCTTGCTCGCCTCGTCCTTCTTGGCGTTCTGCACGTCGTCCCACGAGGGGTACTTCGCGTCGTCGGCGAGGGCCGGGGTGATGCCGAGGGACGCGGTGACCGCCGTGACCGCGAAGGCGGCGGAGATGACGAGCGGGAGGCGGCCCTTCCAGGCGCGCTCCCGGGGTGCCGGGGTGAAGGTGCGTGCGGTCGTCTGTGCGTCAGCCAAGGGTGACTCCTCGTTGGGCCATGAACGGTTGGGCGTCGACGGCGGAGCCGTTGACGCGGGTCTCGAAGTGCAGGTGGCAGCCGGTGGAGGCGCCCGTCGAGCCGACAGCGGCGATCTGCTCGCCGGCCTGGACCTGCTGGCCGACGCGGACGTAGATCCCGCCGGACATGATGTGGGCGTAGCCGGTGCTGATGCCGCTGCCGTGGTCGATCAGCACCCAGTTGCCGTAGGTGCCGTTGGGGCCCGCGTAGGAGACGGTCCCGCTGTGCGCCGCGAAGATCGGGATGCCGCAGCCGCCCGCGAGGTCGGTGCCGCGGTGGTACGAGCCGGAGGATCCTCCGCCGGTCGAGATGCTGTCGCGCGGGCCGAAGGTGCCGGTGACGCGGCCCCCGGCGGGGCGGACCCAGCCGGAGTCGCTGACGGCGCTGGAGCCGCCGCCGCCCGAGGGGGCGACGTATCCGCCGCCGCCGCCGCCGCTGGACGCGGCTGCGGCCCGGGCGGCCTCGCGGCGCGCGGCCTCGGCCTGGGCGGCGGCCTGACGAGCGGCCTCCTCCTCCGCGAGCTTGCGGAGGCGCTCGGCCTCGCGGGCGGCGACGCCGGCCTCGTAGTCGGCCACGGTCTTCGACTCGGTGTCGCGGAGCGCGGCGAGCTGCTGCTCGAGCACGACGCTCTGCTCCTGCTGCTCGGCGAGCGCGGCCTCGGACGCCTCCTGGGCGGCGGTCGCCTCGGCGAGCTTCTGCTCCGCGGCGACGCGGAGGCGCTCGCGCTCGGTCTGCGCGACCTCGGCCTGGTCGGCGAGGGAGGACGCGGTGTTGCGGGCGGTGCTGGCCTGCTCGTAGATCGCGGAGGATCGCTCGACCAGCTTGGTCATGCTCCCGATCTTCGACAGCAGCTGGTCGGCCTGGCCGGTCTTCTGGTCGAGGAAGATGTTGACGGACAGGTCGGTGCCGGTGCTGCGGTAGAGCTGCGCGGCGAGCAGGCCCGCCTGCTGCGAGGCCTTGTCGGCCTCCTCGGCGCTGGCGGCAGCCCGGTCCTCGAGCTTCTTCGACTGGTCCGAGGCCTCGTCGAACGCCTGCTGAGCGGCGAAGTGCTCGTCGCCGCGCTGCTGCGCGAGCTGCTGGGCGGAGGCGACCTCGCTCTGGAGGTCGCCGATCAGGGACGTGATCCGGTCGACCTGAGCGGCGGCGGCGGCCGTGTCGCCCTTCGCCGCCTCGACGTCGGCCCAGGACGGGTACTCGACCGCCTGGGCGGGAGTGGCGACGAGCAGGCCGGCGACGAGCGCGACGACGGCGGAGGCCAGGGCAGCACCTCGGAGTCGCCCGAGTCGCGGCGCGCCGGGGAGGCGGGCGGGACGCGGACGGCGCAGGGAGTGGGGCATGGGACCTCGGGGATAGGGGGACCCTCCCTCCGCGGCGGTGCGGCTCCGGCGCGCGGGTGGGTGGGAAGAGCGATTCCGCCCCACCCTAACCGCGGCCCTGCCCGATCTCCTAGACCCGGGTCAACCCCGGACGGGGTGCACGCCGCCTGCGGAACCGTCGATTTTGCATCCTGCGCCGCGGCCCCCTATGCTTGCGTGTCGGTAGTCATGGGGGGTCGGCCGCAGGGTCGCCCCGCGAGTCTCCGGCCCCATCGTTTAGTGGCCTAGGACACCGCCCTTTCACGGCGGCAGCACGGGTTCGAATCCCGTTGGGGTCACGGATGGGTCGGTACTGCCAGCACCACCAGGACTACCAGCACCACCGGCAAGTGCACCGGCTCGAGAGGGTCGGGGCGTGAAAATAGAACAGCCTCGAAGGCAGTATGCTTGTCTTCGCAACGAGGCCCTGTAGCGCAGTTGGTTAGCGTGCCGCCCTGTCACGGCGGAGGTCGCGGGTTCAAGTCCCGTCAGGGTCGCAAAGGGGCCCTTCCGAGAGGAAGGGCCTTTTTCAGGAGATCACCTCTCCAGCGACGTCTCGTCGCAACGGCTCTGTAGCTCAGTTGGTAGAGCGCACGACTGAAAATCGTGAGGTCACGGGATCGACGCCCGTCGGAGCCACTGGAACCCTCGCCTAGCTTCTACATGGCGGGGGTTTCTTCGTACCCGGGGGTCGTCACGCCCAACGGCGCGATGCTCCGCCGTGGCCGCCGATCCGTGGGCGGGCCGGCGTCGAGCGGCCCGGATCGCATCCAGGCGGTCTGCGTAGGCTGGCCCGGCCATGGAACCCGACGCCTTCCCGCCGCCCGATCCCGCGACGCTCGCGCCCGACTCCGCGAGGGCGCCTTCCGGGTCGGCGGCGTCCTGGCCGGCGCCTTCGTGGCCGGCGCCTTCGGGACCGACGCCCACGCCACAGCCGGGGTCCGCGCGGCAGGCGGAGCCGCCCGGGCCGGTCGAGCCTCGGCCCTCGGTCCACGCGCCCTACTCCTCCCTCCTCTATCTGCCCGACCCGCGCGTGCGGTGGGGCCTGCCGACCGCCGTGCTCACGATCGTCGGGATCGTCCTGCCGCTGGCCGTCCTCATCCTGCTGTTCGGCTTCGGAGTGCTCCCTTACTCCGCCGGCCTCGCCTTCGCGGGCGCGCTCGCGAGCTACCTCGTCGCGCTGATCGTGCCGTTCGCCGCGTCGCGGCTGCGGGGGCTGGGCACGATGGCGGCCGACTTCGGGCTGCGGTTCCGCTGGATCGACGTGCCCATCGGGATCGGGCTCGGCATCGCGGTGCGCGTCGTGATCCTGTTCGTGCTCGCCGCGTTCGCTCCGCTCCTCCAGGACGCGCAGGGGAACCTCGACATCGACCCCGACCCGCTGTGGTTCGTGCTGAGCTCGGTCCTCATCCCCGTCGTGGTCGCGCCGCTGGTCGAGGAGGTGCTCTGCCGCGGCGTGGTGATGCGCGCGGTGCGGAACCGGATGCTGCGCGGGCGCTCGGAGTGGGCGCCCACCCGGGGCCGGCGGATCTGGGCGATGGTGTTCAGCGTGCTGGCGTCGACCGCTGTGTTCGCTCTGCTGCACGGGCACCAGATGGTGAACCCGGCCACGATCGTGACGCTCGGCGTGACGACGGTCACCGCGGGACTCGCGCACGGCTGGATCGCGACGATCACCGGGCGGCTCGGAGCGGCGATCGTCTCGCACGCGACGCTGAACGGCTCCGCGGTGCTGCTGCTGGCGCTGCTGCCGCTGCTGACTCCGTAGGGGGGATCTCGATACGCCCGCTGCGCGCGCTACTCGATCAGCAAGGCTCTCTGGTGGTCGCGCGGGCGGCGCCGGCCCTGGTGCGAGGACGCCGGCCGCGACGGGCCCTGGTGGTCGAGTAGCCGCGGAGCGGCGTATCGAGACCAGCGACACAACACGGATCTCGATACGCCCGCTGCGCGCGCTACTCGATCAGCAAGGCTCCCTGGTGGTCGAGTAGCCGCGAAGCGGCGTATCGAGACCCGGCGACGCCTCAGACGTCGTAAGTGCGCGCCCCCGGCAGTTCGCCGCGGACCTGGCGGTGGAGGCGCTCCATGTCGGCGTCGAGGGTGGCGGCGGTGCGGGCCGCGTCGGCGAGGCCGTCGAGGAGCTCCTGCGGGACCTGGCGGTCGTACTTGTAGTAGATCTTGTGCTCCAGGCTCGCCCAGAAGTCCATCGCGATGGTCCGGAACTGCACCTCCACGCAGACGTCGACCGATCCGCCGGAGAGGAACACCGGCACCTCGACGATCGCGTGCAGACTCTTGTAGCCGTTCTCCTTCGGCTCGGCGATGTAGTCCTTCACCTCGAGCACCGTCACGTCGGACTGCGAGGTGAGCAGGTCGAAGACGCGGTAGACGTCCGAGACGAAGCTGCAGGTGATCCGGACGCCGGCGATGTCGGTGATCGCGTCGGCGATGCCCTCGAAGGTCGTCTCGCAGCCCTTGCGCTCGATCTTCTCGATCAGGCTGTCGGCCGACTTGAGCCGGCTCGTGACGTGCTCGATCGGGTTGTACTCCTGCAGCTCGCGGAACTCCTCCTGCAGGATCGACACCTTCGTGACGATCTCGTCCATCCCGAACTTGTACTGGAGCATGAACCGCGCGAAATCGTCCCGCAGGGCGCGGATCTCGGCGACGGTGCTGGCGTCGAGCGCCTCGGCGACGGCGTCCGTCAGCGGAGGGACGGCGTGCGCGGGTTCGGGGATGCGGGATTCCACAGTCGGACACCCTACGCGCGGAGTCGTTCGAGTCCGGTGGGAGGCGCCCGGCCTAGCCTGGGAGCGTGAACTCCGAGCCCCGCCCGCTGCGCTTCTGCGCGTTCGTCATGAACACCGCCTCCCACATCCAGCACGGCCTCTGGCGCCACCCCGACGCCCGGCAGCACGAGTTCGACGACGTGCAGCTCTGGATCGACCTCGCCCGGACGCTGGAGCGCGGCCGCTTCGACGCGATGTTCTTCGCCGACGTAGCGGGGCTCTACGGGCCGGCCGACGGCGACTGGGACGTCAACGCCCGGGAGGGTCTGCAGCTGCCCAGCAACGACCCGGTCGTGCTGCTCTCGGCCCTGGCGGTGAGCACCGAGCACCTCGGCTTCGCGTTCACGAGCTCGGTGCTGCAGTCGCATCCGTTCGACTTCGCCCGCAAGGTCTCGACCCTCGACCACCTCTCGCAGGGGCGGATCGCCTGGAACATCGTCACCAGCGCTCTGGACGGCGCGGCCCGCAACTTCGGTTACGACCGGCTCGAGGAGCACGACGAGCGCTACGCCTGGGCGCAGGAGTACCTCGACGTGGTCTACAAGCTGTGGGAGGGCTCGTGGGACGACGGCGCGCTCCTGCGCGACAAGAGCGGCTCGTTCGCCGATCCGGCGCGCATCCACCGCATCGACCACGTCGGGAAGCGCTACCGCGTGCAGGGGCCGCACCTCTCGGCTCCGTCGCCGCAGCGCACCCCCGTGCTCTTCCAGGCCGGCTCCTCCCCCGCGGGCCGGCGCTTCGCCGCGCGGAACGCGGAGGCGCAGTTCGTGTTCTCGGGGTCGCCGGAGAAGACCCGCGAGCTGATCGAGGACACGCGGGCCCTCGCCGCGGCGGCCGGGCGCGGCGAGGGAGCGCCCTCCTTCTACCTGGGCCTCTCCTTCATCACCGGCGACACGGAGGAGGAGGCGCGCCGGGCCGAGCGCGAGATCGACGAGTACCTCTCCTCCGACGCGTTCCTCGTGCACTCGAACCTCGGCTTCGACCCGGCGACGGGCGAGAAGCTCGACCCCGACCTGCCGCTCTCGGCGATCGAGACCTACGCCGGCCAGAGCCACCTGCAGTGGATCCGCGACGCCTCCCCCGACCGCGAACCGACCGTCCGCGATCTGGCCCGGCTCTCGGCGAAGCTGCGCGGACGGGTCGTCGGCACTCCGGAGCAGATCGCCGACCACCTGGCGGGCTGGCGCGACGCGGGGATCGACGGGATCAACGTCGTCAACTGGATCCTGCCCGGCAGCTACGAGGAGTTCGTCGACCGGGTGATGCCGGTGCTCCAGGAGCGGGGCCTCGCGCAGACCGAGTACGCCGAGGGGACGCTGCGCCGCAAGCTGTTCGGGACGGACGAGCTGCCGGCGACGCATCCGGCGCGGGCGTACCGCGGGGCGTTCGCGGGCTGAGCCCGGCGCGGGGGCGTCCGCGCGGGCTCGGGTCTTCGCCGGGGCGTCCGCGCGGTTCCCCGCGGGTGTCCGCGGGGGCCCGGGTCTCCACCGGGGCCTCCGCGCGGGCTCGGCTCTCCGCCGGGCGGGGGACGCGGGGTCGGACGCGGCTCCGTAGCGTCGAGGGATGATGCAGACCTGGGGAGTCCTGACCGCGCTGTACGGAGTCGTCGTGACGGCGTTCGCGGTGCTCGCGATCGTCCTGCTGGTGCTCCTGTGCCGCCTGGTGCTGACCGCGCGCGAGCACCTGCAGACGTCGACGCGGCTGCGCGAGCTGCAGATCGAGCGGATGCTTCTCGAGGACGAGTAGCGCCCGGCACGACGTCAGCCAGGAGTGGGGGGCCTCCTCGAGGAGGGGAGGCCGGTGGCTCTCAGCCGAGGTAGCGCGGAACGGTCAGGGCAGAGCGGGCCGCGCCTCGGCTCGGGGCGCCCGCGGGATGAGCAGGCCGAGGGCGACGGCGACCAGTGCCCCGATCGCTCCGATCACGAACGTGGTCTCGAAGCCCTGCGAGCTCGGCAGCTGCAGGTCGCCGACCGGCACGGTCAGCTGCGCGAGCACGCCGGCGGTCACCGCGGAGGAGAGCGTCGTGCCGAGGGTCCGCATCAGCGAGTTCAGCCCGTTCGCCGCGGCGGTCTCCGAGGCGGGGACGGCGTGCATGATGAGCGTCGGCATCGCGGCGTAGGCGAGGCCCAGGCCGACGCCGATGAGCGCGTTGATCACCAGGATCTGCCACACCTCGCCGCCGAACGGGAGGATCAGGAGGTACGAGACCGCGATCAGCGCGGAGCCGGCGATCAGCACGAGCCGCGGCCCGGACTGCGCCGAGAGACGGGCGGCGAGCGGCGATGTGGCCATCATCGCCAGGCCCGACGGCGCGAGGACGAGGCTCGCCACGATCAGGCTCAGGCCGAAGCCGACGCCCGACGCGGCGGGGAGCTCGAGACGCTGCGGCAGGGTGATCTGGGCGCCGAAGAACGCGAACCCGACCGCCACCGAGGCGAGGTTGGTGAAGAGCACGGCGGGGCGGGCGGCCACCCGGAGGTCGACGAGCGGGCTCTCCTGCCGCAGCTCGTACCAGCCCCAGAGCAGCAGGACGGCGATGCCGCCGAGGCCGGAGCCGAGGATCGCGGGGCTGGTCCAGCCGGAGTCGTTGCCGCGCGAGACCGCGATCAGCACGCCGCTGAGGCCGATGGCGAGGCCGATCGTGCCGACCACGTCGAAGGTGCCGGGCGAGCGCAGCGTCGATACGGGGACGACCAGGAGGACGAGGACGATGTCGAGGACGCCGAGGCCCGCGGACATCCAGAACAGGACGTGCCAGTCGGTGTTCTGCGCGATGAGGGCGCTGAGCGGCAGGCCGAGCGCGCCGCCGATGCCGAGGGTCGCGCTGACCAGGGCGATCGCGCCGGGGAGCCGGTCGCGGTGGAGGGTGTCGCGGAGGATCGAGATGCCGAGCGGGATGACGCCCATCACAGCTCCCTGAAGGGCCCGGCCCACGACCAGGGTCCAGACGTCGCCCGCGAAGGCGCACACGATCGAGCCGATCACGAGCACGACCAGCGCGGCCACGGCCATCCGCCGCTTGCCGTAGAGGTCCCCGAGCCGGCCGGAGACCGGGGTGAGGATGCAGGCGCTCAGCAGCGTGGCGGTGATCACCCACGCGGTCTCGGTGCGGTCGGCGCCCAGCAGCGTCGGCAGCTCGGACTGGATCGGGACGACCAGGGTCTGCATGAAGGAGGCGCTCATCCCCGCGAAGGCGAGGACGGCGGTGATGAGGCGCGGGTCCGGCGAGCGGGTCAGGGAGCGTCTGTCGGAGTCGGGCACGGCTGTCCTTCGTGTCGGCGGCGGACGCGCACCCGGACCGCGGCGGCGGGCGGGCCGTCGTCGGCGGGATCGTATCGCTCGGCTCTGCTTTCCACCGGCTCGGGGCTCAACAGCAGGGGTCACCGCTTTGTTCCCTCCCGCTCCTTCCCGCGCGCGTCGGGCAGGACGAGGATGGGCGGATGATCGACATCGAGAGCTGGATCGCCGGCTACGAGAAGGCCTGGGCCACGGACGACGCGGCCGACGTGGAAGCGCTGTTCACCGAGGACGCCGAGTACTTCACGGCACCGCACCGCGACGCGATCACTCCGCGCGACGCGATCGTGGAGTGGTGGCTGGCGGAGGAGGAGCCCGCGGATCCCACGTTCGCGTGGGGGCTGGTCGCGCTGACGGAGGAGACCGCGGTGGTGGAGGCGCGCACCGTCTACCCGGGCGACCGCACCTATCTGAATCTCTGGGTGATCCGCTTCGCGCCGGACGGGCGGGCGCGCTCGTTCACGGAGTGGTACATGGAGGAGCCGGCCGACTCGGTGTCCTGAGGCGCGAGGGGGGCGTGCGATCTGCAGGACGACGTGCGATCTGCAGGGGGGGTGGGTGACCGATCTGCAGGGGGGTGACCGATCTGCAGGGGGGTGACCGATCTGCAGGGGGTGTCCGATCTGCAGGCGGGTGTGCGATCTGCAGGCGGGTGTCCGATCTGCAGGCGGGTGTGCGATCTGCAGGCGGGTGTCCGATCTGCAGGCGGTGTCCGATCTGCAGGCGGGTGTGCGATCTGCAGGCGGGTGTCCGATCTGCAGGGGATCACAGCTGTCGCCGACGGGCTCCCGCGGAGGAGAGCGCTCTTTCACTCGGAAGTCCTGCAGACGGCACCCGGGGAGCCTGCACAACGCACCGAGTCCTGCAGATCGCACTCCGGGAGCCTGCACAACGCACCGAGTCCTGCAGATCGCACTCCGGGAGCCTGCAGAGCGCACGCGGGCCTGCAGATCGCACGGAAGCCTGCAGAGCGCACGCGCGGGGGCGGCGCCGCGCGGTCAGAGCTGCGAAGCGCTGAAGGTGTCGCAGCTGGTGGCGTCGCCCTCGAAGCCGGCCTGGAACCAGCGCTGGCGCTGCTCGGCCGAGCCGTGCGTCCACCCCTCCGGGTCGACGGTGCCGGTGGCCTGCTCCTGGATGCGGTCGTCCCCGACGGCGGCCGCGGCGCCGAGCGCGTCCTGGTACTCCTGCGCCGTCACCGGCTTGAGGTAGGGGGTGCCGGTCTCGTCGGGCACCGTCGAGGCGTCGCCCACCCAGGCGCCGGCGAAGCAGTCGGCCTGCAGCTCGAGGCGCACCGAATCCGACTCGGGGCCGGTGCCGGAGCGATCCGCCGACTCCATCGCGCCGGTCAGGTTCTGGATGTGGTGGCCCCACTCGTGGGCGAGGATGTACATCTGCGCGAGCGATCCGCCCGAGGTGTCGAACCGGGTGCGCAGCTCGTCGAAGAAGTCGGTGTCGAGGTAGATCGTCCGGTCCGGCGGGCAGTAGAACGGGCCGACCGCGGCGGTCGCACTCCCGCAGCCGGTGGTGGTCTGGTCCTCGAACAGGTCGACGCCGGTCGGGGTCGTGTAGGCGACTCCGAGGGTGGGCGTCTGCTCGCCCCAGTAGCGGTCGAGCGACTCGGCCGCGCCCTCGAGGCGGCAGTCGACCTGCGTGTTGGCGTCGGCGCCGCTGTCGCAGGCCACCGCGGTGGAGGTGACGCCCTCCGGCGAGGAGCCTCCTCCGCCGAACACCTCGCCGAGGCCCGAGAGGTTCACGCCGAGCAGCTGGGAGAGCAGCGCGAGCACGACCACACCCACCGCGCCTCCGCCGACGGCGATGCCGGTGGTGCGGCCTCGGCGGCGGACCTTGCCGCCGCTGAGCTGGGAGTCGTCGTTGAAGGTCATGCGGACGAAGCTAGCGCTCCGCGGAAGGGCGCCGCTCGGGCTTGCGGTCAGCCCCAGCGCGACTCGCTGGCAGAGCGGATGATCTCGAGCAGCGCCTCGCGCAGGGGGCCGTGCTCGAGCGAGCCCGGGAACATGTCGACCTCGAGGCGGTGCGCCCGGCGCCAGGCCTCGCTGCCCGCGGCGGTGAGCGCGACCAGTTGCCGGCGGCGGTCGGACGGATCCGTGGTGCGCGAGACGTGCCCCTCGCGCTCGAGGCGCTCGATGGTGCGCGACATGGTCTGCACCTCGACGTGGGCCGAGGCGGCCAGCTCCTTCTGCGCGACGGGGCCCGCCTGCAGGAGGTGCAGCACGATCAGTCCGGCGTGGGTGAGGCCGATCTCGGCGAGGGCGCCGTGCCAGGCGTGCTCGACCATCCGGGAGGCGGTGGAGAGCAGCCGGCCGGTGGGCCAGTCCTCCATCCCGGAGGAGTCGTCCGCGCGCATCTGATCAGGGTAGACCCGCTCCCGGGGCGCGACGGCACCGGGCGCGGGACGCTCAGGCGCTGACGCCCCGCGCCTCCCGGCCGCGAGCCGCGGACGGGCCGACCGTCACGACGCGAAGCGGTCCGTCGCCTCGATCAGCGCGTCGAGGATGCCCGGCTCGTCGAAGGCGTGGCCCGCGTCGGCGATCATCCGGAAGTCGGCCTCGGGCCAGGCCCGGTGCAGGTCCCAGGCGGTGAAGGCCGGCGTGCACATGTCGTAGCGGCCCTGCACGATGACGGCCGGGATGTCGCGGAGGACGCCGGCGTCGCGGATGAGCTGCCCCTCCTCCAGCCAGCCCTTGTGCACGAAGAAGTGGTTCTCGATTCGGGCGAAGGCGAGCGCGAAGACGGGATCGGACCAGTCCGCGATCAGCTCCGGCTTCTGCAGGAGGGTGATGGTCGACGCCTCCCAGGTGGTCCAGGCGACGCCGGCGGGACCGTGCACGGCGGGGTCCGCGTCGTGGAGGAGGCGATAGTACGCCTCGATGAGGCCGCCCCGCTCGCCGGCCGGGACGACGGAGGTGTAGCCCTCCCAGAGATCCGGGTAGACCGCGGCGGCGCCCCCCTCGTAGAACCACTCGAGCTCGGCGCGGCGGAGGGTGAAGATGCCGCGGAGGACGATCTCGCTGACTCGCTCCGGGTGGGTCTCGCTGTAGGCGAGGGCGAGGGTCGAGCCCCAGGAGCCGCCGAGCACGAGCCAGCGCTCGACGCCGAGGTGCTCGCGGAGGCGCTCGATGTCGGTGACGAGGTACCAGGTGGTGTTGGTCGAGAGGTCGGCCTCCGGCTCGCCGGCGTGCGGCGTGGAGCGGCCGCACATCCGCTGGTCGAACAGCACGATGCGGTACTTCTCGGGGTCGAACAGTCGGCGGTGGGCGGGCGAGGTGCCGGCTCCGGGGCCGCCGTGCAGGAACACGACGGGCTTGCCCTCGGGGTTGCCCGAGACCTCCCAGTAGAGCGAGTGGCCGTCGCCGACGTCGAGCATGCCGGAGTCGTGGGGCTCGATCTCGGGGTACAGAGTGCGCATGGCCCGCACCCTACCGACTGTCAGGGTCGCGGTACGCGAGGCGGGCGGCCCGGCCCCGGAGAGGGCGGGAGCGCCCGCGTCCACCCGGCGCACCCGCCTCCCGCGGTCGTTACTGTGGAGCGGACCTGCACGCCCCCGTCGAAGGAGCCCCCATGCCCACCACTGTGCGCGGCGTCATCGCCCGGTCGAAGGGCGCTCCCGTGGAGCTCGTCGACATCGTCGTCCCCGACCCGGGCCCGGGCGAGGCCGTGGTCGACATCGAGACCTGCGGTGTCTGCCACACCGACTTCCACTACCGCGAGGGCGGGATCAGCGACGACTTCCCCTTCCTCCTCGGGCACGAGGCGGCCGGTCGGGTCAGCGCGATCGGCGAGGGCGTCACCCACGTCGCGGTCGGCGACTTCGTGGTCCTCAACTGGCGCGCGGTCTGCGGCGAGTGCCGGGCCTGCACCCGGGCCGAGCCCTGGTACTGCTTCAACACCTTCAACGCGACGCAGCGGATGACCCTGGAGGACGGCACCGAGCTCAGCCCCGCCCTCGGGATCGGGGCCTTCGCCGAGAAGACCCTGGTGCACGCGAAGCAGTGCACGAAGGTCGATCCGGAGGCGGACCCCGCCGCGGTGGGCCTGCTCGGCTGCGGGATCATGGCCGGCCTCGGCGCGGCGATGAACACCGGGAACGTGACCCGCGGCGACTCGGTCGCGGTCATCGGCTGCGGAGGAGTCGGCACGGCCGCCGTGGTCGGCGCCGCTCTCGCGGGCGCCGGCACGGTCATCGCGATCGACCGGGACCCCAAGAAGCTGGTCGCGGCCGAGAAGCTCGGCGCCACGCACGTCATCGACTCCAGCGGCCTCGACGAGGCGGGCGTCGTCGCAGCGGTGCAGGCCCTGACGAACGGCTTCGGAGCGGACGTCGTCATCGACGCCGTGGGCCGCCCCGAGACCTGGCGTCAGGCGTTCTACGCCCGCGACCTCGCCGGGACCGTGGTGCTGGTCGGGGTGCCGACTCCCGAGATGACCCTCGAGATCCCCCTGCTCGACGTCTTCGGCCGCGGCGGCTCGCTGAAGTCGAGCTGGTACGGCGACTGCCTGCCCGAGCGCGACTTCCCGATGCTGACCGGCCTCTACCTCCAGGGGCGCCTGCCGCTGGACGAGTTCGTGAGCGAGCGGATCGGGATCGAGGACATCGAGGAGGCCTTCACCACGATGGCCGGCGGCGACGTGCTCCGCTCGGTGGTGGTGCTCTGATGGGCGCACGGATCGAGCGACTCGTCACGAGCGGCACGTTCAGTCTCGACGGCGGCACCTGGGACGTCGACAACAACGTCTGGATCGTCGGCGACGACTCCGAGTGCGTCGTCATCGACGCGGCCCACGACGCGGAGGCGATCCTCGCGGCGGTCGGCGAGCGCCGGCTCCTCGCCGTGCTGCTGACCCACGGGCACGACGACCACCTCGACGCGGTCGAGGGCGTGCGTGCGGCGACCGGCGCCCCGGTGCTGCTCCACGAGGCCGACCGGATGCTCTGGGACGCCGTGCACCCGGGCACCGCGCCGAGCGGCGGCCTCGTCGACGGTCAGGTCGTGCCCGTCGCCGGCATCGCGCTCGAGGTGCGCCACACCCCGGGCCACACCCCCGGAGCGGTCTGCTTCGTCGCCGAGGCGCTCGGCACGGTGTTCACCGGCGACACGCTCTTCCAGGGCGGCCCGGGGGCCACCGGCCGCTCCTACAGCGATTTCCCGACGATCATCGACTCGATCACCGATCGCCTGCTGACGCTGCCCGCCGAGACGGTCGTCCGGACCGGCCACGGCGACTCGACGACGATCGGAGCGGAGGCCCCGCACCGCGAGGAGTGGATCGCGCGCGGGCACTGACCGGGCGGGGGGGCAGGCGCGCGCGCTGTCGGCCCACCCTCTGCGGCGTTCTGCTCATCCGGGCCTTCGCCTCGGTGTGGGTATTTCGCAACAGGTAGGCCGTGCTCTCTTGTTACCGTGAACAATCGCCGGTACCGTGCGGAGACCACACCGCAGGCGGGATCCCCCGTCCGCCCACCGGTTCGCTGCAGAACCCGAGAGGACACGTCGACGATGACGTCACGACCCCCGGGCGGAGGCAGGCGCTCGCGCCTGCTCGCCGCCACCCTCGCCGCCTCCGCGACGATCGCCCTCGCCGCCGGCGCCGCCGTGCCGGTCGCCGTCGCCGCGACAGCGGCGACCACCCCCGCGCAGAGCCTGCTCGCGGACTTCACCTTCGACACCGCCCCGAGCGGAGGCGCCTTCACCGACAGGTCGACCCGCGCCGCCGTGAAGGGGACGCCGACCCTCGTCGCCGGGCGCACCGGGCAGGGCAGCGCCGTCTCGCTGTCGTCCTCGTTCTGGCTCGATCTCACCGGGACCGACGGGCAGCCGCTGCTGAAGGGGCGCGACTCCGTCACCCTGTCGTACGACTCCAAGCCCGCCGCCGCGGACAACGTCGGCTGGTCGGTCTTCGCCGCACGCTCGGCCGCGACCCAGGACTACGCCCAGGAGAAGTACGTCGGCGTCCTCGACCGGACGACCGGCATCACCGTCGAGCGGTACGCCAACAGCGGCGCCCGCGACTCCTCGGGCAACCTCACCGGCCCGAGCAGCACGGAGTGGAAGCACGTCGACCTCGTCCTGAGCGCCGGCACCGCCCGCCTCTACGTCGACGCGAAGCCCGTGGCCGTCACGACGGCCGGCCCCTCGCTCGCGACGGTCCTCGGATCGACCGGCGGAGTCCTGCAGGTCGGCAAGGCCAACTGGGGCGGCGGGGAGTACTTCACCGGTCTCCTCGACAACCTGCGCGTCTACGACCGCGCCCTGACCGGGGCAGAGCTGGGCGCGACCAGCAGCACCGTGGCGACCGACCTGCGCGCAGCACTCGACGTCCCCACGACCGTGCTCGGCGACCTGCCCGCGCAGGTGCTCGGGAACACCGTGACCTGGACCGCCTCCGGCGCCGGCGCCGCGCGCGTCTCCTCCACCGGCGCCGTGAACCTCTCGGGCCTCACCGCTCCCGTCGCCGTCCGCCTCCAGGCAGCCGTCGCCGGGCAGACCTACGCGTGGGACAGCACCCTCGCCGTGCCCGGTGGGCGCATCGCCACCTCCGTCAAGACCGTCACCACGACGAACGGAGTGAAGGACGACCCGCTGGCCTACAACGACGACCGTCGCGCGGACTCGCTCTTCACGGCCGCACTGCCCGCCGGCGCGACCACCTGGGAGCCGCTGAACCGCTCGCAGTCGATCCTCTCCGTCCTCAAGGACGGCGACCAGGCGCAGCGCCCGAACGCCCAGATGGGCTCGCCGCTGCTGTTCCGCTCGAAGGACGGCTCGCTCGGCGCGGTCTCGTCGCAGAACAACGCGACGGACTCCGTCTACCTCTGGAGCTCCGCCGACGGCCGCACCTTCCGCGACCAGCGCGTCCTCCGGGTCGCGCCGGGCTCGGTCGTGACCGACCCGCGGATCGTCTTCGACTCCGCCCTCGGCGTCTACAAGCTGTTCTGGACCGATCTGCTCACCACCGAGGGCCGCGTGACGCTGTTCACGGACCTCGCCTCCGGCACCGCTCCCGGAGCGACCACCCGCGCCGACGCCCGCGTCCCCGGTGTCCAGGGCTCGGGTCTCCCCGCCTGGTTCACCCAGGGCCAGGCCGGCGAGACGACGCTGACCTCGTCCGAGTTCGGCACGTTCTACCGCGAGTACGTCGACCTGAAGAACACCGGTGTGAAGTCGCTCAGCGGCTCCGTCGACTCCGGCGCCGGATCCGCTGCGATCGCCGCAGCGCTCCCGGGGCAGGCCGTGATGGAGTACAACGACGGCTCGACCAAGTCGCTCAACGTCGACTGGCAGGACGATCTGACCACCGCCGTCGACACCTCGCGTCCCGGGACCTACCAGGTCACCGGCGCCGTCCAGCAGGACCCCGAGGCGATGGTCAACGAGGCCCGCGCGGATCCGCACGTCTTCTTCAACGAGGACGACGGCTACTACTACCTCACGGGCTCGCACTACGGCCAGGACTCCCTCGGCCCGATCGAGGAGAGCTCCAGCTACCGCAAGATCGGCCTTAAGCGCTCGAAGACCATCGCCGGTCTCGACTCCGCTCCTGAGCAGATCGTGATCGACCCCGACGCCGGCACGCCCGGCCTCCAGAGCCAGTACCCGAACACCTTCTACGGCTGGGGCGGATACATCTGGGCGCAGGAGTTCCACAAGATCAACGGCACCTGGTGGATCGTCGCCGGCATGAACAAGGGCTACGCGCCGGTGGGCGGCTGGTGCGACAACACCGTCCTGATCCCCTACACCGGGACCGACGCCTCGATCGCCGCGGGCGGCTTCCTCGACAAGACGAAGTGGGGCGAGCCGGTCGTCCTCGAGGGCGCGGCCTTCGACGTCAGCTACATCGACCGCCAGGAGAACGGCGCCACCCAGGGCTACTGGATCCTGCCCAACGGCAACACGCTCTCACTCGCCAAGGCGACGATGGGACCCAAGGGCACCGTCCCGCTGGTCTCCGGTGCGGTCAGCCGCATCTACGGCGAGAGCCAGCCGTGGGAGTCGGGCAAGCGCTCGCCGACCCCGTCCGACACCACCGAGGGCAGCGACCAGGGCGTCGTCGAGGCGCCGTTCATCGTGTCCAAGGGAGGACGCATGTACCTCACCTACTCGGGCGGAACGGTCGACAAGTACTACTCGCTCGGCATGCTCACGGCCGATGCGAACGCCGACCTCCTCAACCCCGCGACGTGGACGCAGACCGCGTTCCCCGTACTGGACACCGAGGACACCTACCTGGGCCGTCTCGGCGCGGACGAGACGCAGTACTTCTCGCGCCAGCAGGCCGGTACCGGGCACAACTCGTTCGTCGAGGACGAGTCGGGCAACCTGCTCCTCGCCTACCACGCCCGCCCCTACCCGGACCCGCACACGGCGACCGACCCGCAGAACGCGGGCGGCCTGTTCGACTCGGACCGCAACACCTGGTTCAAGGGCGTGAACATCCGCGCGAGCGGCCGGCTCGACCTCTCGCTCTCGAAGGAGCAGGAGGTGGCCTCGGCCAACCGCACCGTCACGGCGACGATCACCGTGAAGGCGCCGGCTGTGCCCGTCACCGCCACGGCAGCGGCTCGCTGCGTCGCGGGCAAGGTGGTGGTCACGCTGACCACCGTCAACAAGGCCGCGTCGACCGCCGACCTCCGCTGGAACACCCTGTGGGGCGCGAAGACGCAGCAGATCGACGCGGGCCGGACCGCCTCGCTGGCCGTGACCACGCGGGCCGCCTCGGTCACCGCCGGCACCGTCCAGGGGGTCGCCACCGTCGGCAGTGCCTCCGCTCCCGTGAGCGCCGCCTACCCGGCGCTCCGCTGCGGATGACCTGACCGGCTCCTTCGACCGACGACGCCCGGCCGCCCCTCATCTGAGGGCGGCCGGGCGTCGTCGTTCCTCTCTGTGGTGATGTGCCGGGCGAACGGGTCGCGGCCCTCGATGATCTCGGCGGTGCAGCCGGCATCGCGGGAGAAGACCCACCGGATGACGCGGCCGCGTCGGACGACCGGACCGTTGCGATCCACGACCGACTCCCTCATCGAGGGGAGGTCGTCGGTCGACGAGGTACGGGGTGTCGCGAGTCGGACGGGAAGAGGCGAGCCGGTCTGTCGCTGCTGCACGAACCGGCCCGCCCCTTCGGCATCGTCTCAGTGGACGAGGGCCACCTCCGCCTCGTCCCAGGCGGGGTCGAGGTCCTCCTTCGTCCCTCGGATGAGGAGGAGTCCGATGACGGAGGCGGCGACCATGGTCACTGCGGCAGCCAGGAACACCGCCTTGTAGCCGTCGGTGAACGCGGCGAGTTCGGCCGTTCGGGACGCCACGGCGGAGTCCGCGGTACTCGCGTAGAACACGGTGAACACCGCGAGCCCGATGGATCCGCCGATGTGGAACACGGAGTTGACGACGGCTGAGGCCACTCCGGCGTCCTCGTTCTCGACCCCGAGAAGGGCGAGGTTCTGGACGGGTACGAAGAGCATGGAGAGTCCGATCCCGAGCACGACCAGGGCGGGCAGGACCTGGAGGAAGTAGTTCCCGTCCGGGGTGATGCCGAGGAGCAGGAAGAGCCCTGCTGCCGAGACGAGCGGCCCGACGATCATCAGGGGTCGGGGGCCGAACGTGTTGAGGATCTTCGTGGTGACGGGCGAGAACGCCATGATCGCGACGGTCATGGCGAGGTTCGCGAGCCCGGCCGTCAGCGGCCCCATTCCGAGGACGATCTGGAAGTAGAACGCGAGGTAGAGGATGGCCCCGATCATCACGGCGCCGTTCGCGGCCTGAATCAGGATCGCGCCGCCTCGCACGCGACGCAGGATGACGCGCAGGGGCAGCAGGGGCTGGTCGACCGTGCGTTCGATGAGCACGAAGACGGTCAGCAGGACGATGCCGAGTGCGAGGACGGCGACGGTATCGATCGCGCCCCATCCGTGCTCGGCCCGCGTGAACCCGTAGACGATCGCGCCCAGTCCCAGGGCCACCGTGACGGTTCCCCAGACGTCGTGGCGATTGTCTCCGTCCGCCTTGCTCTCGCGAAGCACGAGAGCCCCGCCGACGAGGCCGAAGGCGACGAAGAGCAGGTTGACGAAGAGGCACCAGCGCCAGTCGGTGAATTCGGTGAGCACGCCGCCCAGGATCAGGCCGATGGCGGCTCCGGATCCGGCGACCGTGCCGAAGACGGCGAAGGCGAGATTGCGTTCCTTGCCGTGGGTGAACGTGACGGTGAGCATGGCGAGCGCGGCGGGGGCGAGCAGCGCTGCGAACGCGCCCTGGACACCGCGGGCGATGACGAGCTCCATACCGCTCTGAGCCAGTCCGGCCCAGAGCGAGGCGGCTCCGAAACCGGTCATCCCCACCATGAAGGTGCGCTTCCGGCCCCCGTAGTCGGCGATCCGACCGCCGAGAAGGAGAAGTGCTCCGAAAGCGAGGGCGTAGGCGGTGACGACCCACTGGCGCAGGCTGTCGCTCATCCCCAGATCCGCTTGGGCTTGAGGCAGGGCGATGGTGACGATCATCGTGTCGAGGACGACGACGAGCTGGGTCATGGCGAGAACGGCGAGCGCCCACCAGCGGGCGTTCGGCTTGTCCGCGATTCTGGACATGGAGAAACCTCCAGGCTTCTGAGGAATGAAGTCGCTGGAGGTTTTCAGCCTCGGATCCCGCACCGGCAGTGCACCTGACCGCCCGCAGCTCTGAAGCTGGGCAGGCGATCACGGTACCACAAGTTTACAATCATGAATGTACAGTTTCTCCCTGATTCGTCGACCGAGAGAGCCATCCCTCCGGGTGCGGTCCGTCGTCAGGACGGCCCGACACCGAGGGGGTCGAGCCTCACCTTCCGACGTCGGCAGGAGAGGATGGCAGACTGGCGGCCGACGCTGTCGCACCCGCTCGTGCGGCGACGCGTCGCCACCCTCCGGGCCGCCTCAGCACCCACCATCCCTAGCCGCTCACTCGGACCGAGGGAGCGGCGGAATCGATCACGACATGGAATCGAACCCGCCCAGCGGTGAGGAGGTCCTGCCTTCTCCTCGGACGTCTCCTCGCGCGACGCGACCCAACAACCGGACTCGGATCCTCGACGCAGCGGTCCGCGTCGCGGCACGGGAAGGATCTGTCCGCGTCACGCTCGAAGCGACTGCCGAAGAGGCTGGGCTGACACGCGGTGGAATGATGTACCACTTCCGCGATCGAGCCGATCTCGCCCGTGCTCTCCAGGAGCACGTCGCGGCCGGCTGGGAAGCCCAGCTGATCGACGTCGCGGGGAAGACGGCGGACGAGGCCACCCTGACGGAGCGCGTGACCGCCTACGTCACCGTCGCCCTGACGCCGTCGACGCGCATGCAGATCGGACTCCTCCAGGCCACGGGCAGCGACACCGCTCTCCGAGCGCCGGTAGCGGAGGTGCGCCGACGGTGGACGCCCTCCGCAGAGGAGACCGCGGCCGATCCGATCGCTCTCCGCCAGTTCATCGCCTGTCTTGCTGCGGACGGCCTGTGGTCGCACCACTCCCTCGGCGGTGATCGGATACCGGACGACACTCGAGCCGCGGTGATCTCCGAGATCATCCAGCTCTCCAGCCCGGGGTGATGCACGAAGGGCACTTTCCGGCGCGAGGCGGGTCCCGGCCGGGAGGAGCTTGACCGGGACCGAGACTCTTCCTTCTGCGGTCGAGGATCAGGACAGGCCTGTCCCCGGACCCGGCTCCTGGGTCGAGCCGAGCCCCAGGCCGGCCTCACACTGCTGAGGATGTAGCAGGGACGGCCTCCTCGAGGAGCGCCGCCATCGCCTCGCACCACGGCAGCACGGTCGCGAACGTCACCGACACGACCGATCCGACGACGGCCGACCAGGAGACGTCCCGCGTGCGCCCGCACAGGCACTCCGCTCGTCAGCGGGACAGCAGCGCGACGTGGATCTCCTCGGCGAGGAGGTCGAGCGCTCTGGCGTGGGACGCCAGGAAGGCCCGGCCGTCGCGCGTGATCGAGAAGCGCTCGATGCGCTGCAGCGGGGTCCTCCTGCCTCTCTCGAGGAGCACCAGACCGTGGCGTGAGAGCCGGAGGAGGCGCTTGCGCACCTCGACGACATCGACGCGGTCGCCGGAGCGGAGGTCGAGAACTGCTCGCAGGCGGGACTCGTCTCGGTTCTCTCCGGTCGCGAGCGCGATCAGGATGAAGACGTCGATGCTGCAGTCGAGCCCGCAGGCTCCGCAGCGGTTCGTGCACCGCGTAGGGCGTGCCAGGGACACGAGGAATCGATCGAGGCGCATCACGGATGTCTCCTGGGGAACGGCGGCCTCCTGCTGCAACGGGAGGGTCCGGGTGGGCCGGTCACGGCCGGCGTGCGCGTCCGGGCATCGTAGCCAGGGCAGCTCCAGAGGTGCGGAGGCTCGACATGGTCGTCGGACGATCGGGTCGTGGGCTCATCCGGACGTTGCAGGGAAACGCTCAGGAGAGAGGGAGGGCGTTGCCGTTGATCAGCAGGAGGTCGTGCGCTCCGACCGCAGCTGCGCTCCCGGCTGCTCCGTCGTCCTTCTCCTCGGCGAGGCCGTGCGGTTGCGCGGCCTTCGCCAGCACGAGCCCGGCGGTCGGGACAGTCCCGGTTCTCACGCTGTGATGCATCTCGTCGGTCGTCCTTCAGAGGTGGCGGCACTGCAGGTCGGGTGCAGTGCCGGTCGGGGCGGTACAGCAGGGGAGCGGGCGATCGTGTCGCCCGCTCCCCCGCCTTCTCAGCGGCAGCTGCGTGCCGGGTAGTCGACGCTCGTCTGCGCGGTGACCGTCTTCCCGTCGACGACGGCCTTCCCTGTCGCGGCCACCGTCCCGGCGGGGATCGAGACCGCGCGGGTGGTGACGGCGCCCGACGCGGATGCTCCCGGCGCGACTCCGGTCACGGTCTTCGAGCCGAAGGCGGTGACGGTCGTGATGTCCATGGTCGAGCGGCTGTCGTTCTTGACCACAGTGGTCAGGACGACCTTCCCGCTGACGCAGCGGGTCGACGCCGTGGCGGTCACGGTGAGCGGCGACGTGACGGTGACCTTCGCGGTCACGGTCCGGTTCGCGGGCGCGACCTCCTCCGTCGGCGTCAGGTCGAAGACCGGTCGGCCGTCGGCGGCGTAGTGGATGCGGGCGAGACGGGTGTCGCGGCCGTCACCCCCGACTCCGTTGCCCCAGGTGTGGTAGACGTACAGGTCGTTGCCGTCCTCGTCCTGGGTGACGGCTCCGTGGCCGGGACCCTGCTCGTAGGCGCGGTAGTCGACGACGCCGTCGGGCAGGGGGACGCTCTGCAGGAGCGGGCCGTCGTACTTCGTCCAGCTCGCGATGTCGGTCAGGTCACTGCCCTCCTCCGCCCAGGCGCCGCCCACGATGTACTTCGGGCTGACGCCGCTGCTGGAGTAGACGAGCGTGATCCTCCCGTCGCGCTGGATCGCGAACGCTCCCTCGGACAGGTGGTCCTCGAACGTCAGCGAGGGCACGATGATCGGGGTCGGCTCGCCGATGACGCGGGTGGGGTTCGCGGGATCGACCTTGGCGATCCACGTCGCCGGGTCGCTCACTCCGTTGTCGACGTAGCGCTGGGACCACGCGTAGTACCCGGTTCCACCGGACTCGAAGTAGGTCATGTCGAGGCTGATGTTGCGTCCCGTGCCGGGGCGTCCGAGGGCGCTCCCGTCGCTCTTCAGGACGGCGCGCGGCGCGCTCCAGTCGGAGGGGTTCGCGGGGTCTCCGCCGTCGCGAAGCTGCATGATGTGCGCCTGCACCGTGAACCACTGACCGTTCTGGTTCGACTGGTCGTTGTCCGGGTTGAAGCACGGGGCGAACAGGATGGAGAGCTTGCCGCCGATCTCGTGGATCTCGGGGGCCCAGTAGCAGCCCGCGATCACCTTGCCCTCGGCGGTGCGGTCCATCCGCGTGGTGCGGTTGAGGAGGTCCACCTCACGCGCGCGTCCGCCGTTGTCGTCGCTGAGCTGGTCGATGCTGTCGGCGACCCGGATCGGCAGGTGCTGCGAGGCGACGTTGTTGTTGTTCGTGTCGTCCGTGGCGGTGAAGAGGTACTGCGTCTTCCCGTTGCGCTCGTAGCGGTAGATCGTCGGATCCGCGCGGTTGTAGGCGAACGGCTCGTTGTACTGCCGCTGGCGGACGGTCCCGGAGAGGTCGTACGTTCCCGGGCCCTTCGCGGCGAGGTCGGCGAGCTGCTGCTGGTTCCAGTCGATGCCGAGGCTGCCGGTCGAGCCGTCGTTGTAGGAGAGCTGCGCCTTCACTCCGGACAGGGCGGAGGTGTCGCCCTGATCGATCGTCTGCGGTGCGACCGAGGATCCGGTGTTGACCGTGCGGCCGAACCTCTTGGCGAGCGAGTCGGCGACGGAGCCGGAGACGGTCAGCGCGCCGCCCGGCAGAGCGTCGGGGACGCGGCCCGAGACCCCGGAGAGGTCGGGAGCGGCGACAGTGGCGGGGCTTCCTCCGAGGACCGCACCGCGGTTCCCGTCGGTCACGACGACGCTGCGACGGCCGCCGTCCTTCGGCCAGAACGCCTGCGCGCGGAGCTCGGTGCGGGCGAGGTCCGTGACGGTCGTGTACTTCGCAGCCCCGGAGGAGTCCGTCCAGGAGACGAGGTAGCGGTTCTGGTCCGTGTCGTAGACGGCCTTCGGCGCGACGACGCCCCCGGTGGTGCCGAGGTCGATGAGGCCGAGCTCGGTGAAGTCGGACGCGGTGGCGTCCGTGGCCTTGAAGACCAGAGCGCTCGAGGCCCCGGTGCCGTCGGACGCGCCCGACTGCAGGACGCGGGTGGCGATCACGCCGACGGTCCCGTCGGCGAAGGTGAACAGCGAGGGGTTCGCGAGGCCGCGGTTGTCGGCCTTGTCGGTCCCGAGGAAGACCCCGTCGGCGAAGAGGACTCCCGAGTTGCCCGAGAGCGGTGCCGCGTCGGCGACGGACGAGCCGAGTGCCAGGTGGAGGCCGCGGGCGATCGTGTCCTGGTTCGCCTTGTCCTCGCCGGTCGGCGTCCGGGTGTACGACACCACGGTCTTCGCCGTGGAGGCGCTGAGGACGGTGGTGCGGAAGGTCTTCGTCAGCGTGGTGGTGCCGACCTTGACGGAGGCGGTGAGCGCGAGCGCCCGGTCGGTCGCCGTGTCGTTCACGAGGCGTCCGCCGGACAGGCCGGCGCCGTCCGCGCTCCACGACACGGTGTAGCCGGCGAGCGTGGGAAGAGCGGTTCCGGAGGCGACGGTCGGCGGGACGACGAGGGCGGTGCGCAGGCGCGCCGTGGCGTCGGCCTCGGTGTCCGCGGCGACGGTGACACTGCGCGCGGTGCCGGTGGCGGCGGATCCGGCGAAGGTCGCGGTCGGGGTCAGGGTCACGGTGGCGTTCGCCGAGCCGGGTGCCGGGCGGCGCACGGAGCCGTCGGTGCCGATCACAGCGGGGTCGCTGCTCGCCCAGGTGAGGACGGAGCCGCCCGCGCCGCGGGTCGGCAGGGAGAGGTCGCTGGTGACGGGTCCGGTCACGGAGACGGTCGCCGCGGCGGCGTCCGATGCGGCGATCGCGGCGGCGGCCGGAGCCGCGTCCTCGCGCACCTGGTCCTGGGTCAGTGCGGAGGAGTAGACGTGCACGTCGTCCATCGCCCCGGCGAAGAGAGGGTCGGGGCCGTAGAACGACTTGCCGAGGAGGCCGGAGAAGGCGGAGGTGCCGACCGTCGCCGCTCCGGTCGCGGAGGTCGGGGTGGTCTGGGCGAGCCGGCCGTCGACGTAGGTCGAGACGCTGACGCCGCTGCGCAGGACCACGGCGACGTGGCTCCAGCGGCCTGTGGCGGCGGGACCGGAGTCGGCCGCG
This sequence comes from Rathayibacter sp. AY1B5, assembly GCF_002932795.1. Taxonomy (NCBI): domain Bacteria; kingdom Bacillati; phylum Actinomycetota; class Actinomycetes; order Micrococcales; family Microbacteriaceae; genus Rathayibacter; species Rathayibacter sp. AY1B5. The sequence continues at coordinate 76,476 of NZ_PSWM01000011.1, read as the reverse complement.
CGCTGCTCCGAGCCGTTCTTCACGGCACCGATCAGGTTGCCTCCGCACTGGGGCGTGGTGAAGAGGTACCGCTCGGTCGACTGCCCGAGCGCGTACGCCCAGCTGCAGCTCTGGTTCCCCTCCCAGCGCAGCCAGGCCGACATGGTCACGTCGGTGGTGGCCGCCGTGGTCAGTCCCGGCGCGATCTCGGCGTAGGCGGCGGAGCTGCCTGCAGCGCCGCCGGGGAGGCGGAGTGCGCGGTCGGTGCCGCCGCGCGGGCCGGCGACGGTCGTCGCTCCGGTCCCGCGCACGGTGGCGGAGCGGCCGGCAGCGGAGTCGGTCAGGGTCGTGCCCGCGCCCACGGCGGAGCCGACGGCGGCGGACGAGGAGAAGTCGTAGGAGAGGACCGGGCTGGGCACCGCGGCCTGTGCGGGTGCCGCGCTGAGCGCAGCCCCTCCCGCTGTCAGGCTCGCGGCGACCAGGAGGGCCGTCGTGCGTCGGAACCGCATTGTTCGTCTACTTCCGTGGGAGAGGTGGATGCGGGGAGCACGGACCAAGGGTCCGCGCTCCCCTGCTCCGGTGGCCGGAGGCCCCGGAACGGAGGAGGTCAGGGGAGGGGCGGCTCGACGCCGCCCCTCCCCTGTCACCGGCCTAGCGGCAGGTGAGCGCCGAGTACGGCGCGGCGGCCGTCCTCGTGCCGTTCGCGTCCTTCGAGGCGACGCTCACCTCGCCCGCGGCGACCGAGGTCGCCCGAGTGGTGAAGGCGGCGGAGACGGACTTGCCGGGAGCGACCCCGGTGAAGGTCCTGCTCCCCCACTGCGAGCCGACGGTCATCTCGACCGTGGAGCCGCTCGTGTTGGTGCCGGTCGCGGTGACCGTCACCTTGCCGGCGACGCAGCGGCTCGCGGCCGAGGCCGTCAGCGACGGTCCGGGAGGAGCCGTGGCGGTGATGGTGGCGATGGCCGGCGTCGCTGCCGAGTTGGCGAGCTGTCCGCGTACCTGCACGGTGTCGCCCGCCTTCTTCAGCGAGCTGAGATCGGCCGTCTCCCACGTCACGGCGACCGTCTCGCGGTGACCGTCCTTGAACGTCGCGCCCACCGTGGCGGGCAGGTCGACGGTGGTCGATCCGGCCTGCACGGTCCGCGCCACGGCGTCGATCGAGGTCACCAGGAGCGACGGGTTCCACTTCGCGGCGAGCCCGTCGCGCTCCTTCGCGGTGATGGAGACGACGGATCCGTGACGGGGCGAGGTCGGCAGCGAGAAGCTGCTGGGGATCGTCCACTGGATGTCGCCCTCGAGCGAGTTCGTGCCGAGCGGGATGTAGCCGCGTCCGCCGTAGTTGTCGGTCCAGAGGAAGTACTTGTACCCGGACCGGTCGCCCTCGTTGGTCTTGAAGATCTCGGGACCCTCGACCTCCGGCGTTCCGGCGGTGCGGCCGATGCAGGTGTCGATCAGGCTCCACGCGCCGGAGGCGGTGGTGGCACGGAGGTTCGTCGACTTCTGTCCGATGATGTCGGGCGAGGGGCAGCCGCTGGTCTCGGTCGCCTTCGTGAAGCGGTAGTAGGTGTCGCCGTCCTTGAGCATCGTGGCGTCGATCAGTCCGTTGCTCTTGTTGAGCGAGGGGACGTCAGCGGCCTTGAACCAGACCTCGGGGGTGGTGAAGTCGCGGAAGTCGCGGGTGGTGGACGTGAGGATCTGCGGTCCGTTGCCGTCCTCGACGTTGCGCGTGCTGTCGGTGAAGAGGGCCGAGGTCCAGTAGACGACGTAGGCGTCGATGGTGGGGTCGTAGGTGGCCTCCGGCGCCCAGGTCATGCCCGCGTTCGGCAGGTTGACCTCGACGTGGCGCTGCTGGCCCCAGTTGACGAGGTCCGTGGACTCCCAGATCTCGAGGTAGCGGCTGCCGCGGTTGGTCGATCCGCCGAAGCCGGTGGTGCCGACGGAGAGGTCGGTGGCCATCAGGAAGAAGCGGTCGCCCTCCTTCGAGCGGAAGATGAACGGGTCCCGCAGGCCCTTCGTGCCCAGGGTGGAGGTGAGGATCGGCTGGGCGTCGTTCAGGGTCTTCCACCTGAGCGAGTCGTTGCCGTCGGAGGTCGCGAAGCGGATCTTCTCGCCCTCGATGCTGTCGCCGGTGAAGTACGCGAACAGGTACGCGTCGAGGTCGCTCGCGGCCACGGGGGCCGCGGCCGGAACGGTGCGCGTGAGCGTCCGCACGAGGGGCGTGGTGCCGGGGACGGTGATCGTCGCGGTGAGGGTGACGGTGGTGTCGGCGGACGGACGCGTGAGCGAGCCCTTCGCGACGACGTTCGGCGCGGTGCCCTTGTCGGCGGAGGTGATGACGGCCTCGTTCGACGAGGTCCAGGTCACCACGGCGCTGGAGCTGTTCGCGCGCGCGGCGGTGGTGGCGACGTCGGCTCCGGTCGAGGGCAGGTTCAGGCTGCCGCGCACCGGTCCGGCGAGGGCGGGATCGTTGGTGATGCCGTCGGCGACGGCCCGGGCGAGCTCGGCCTCGGCGCTGTCACCGGCGGCGTACGCCGGGACGAAGACGGTGGTCGCACGGCCGACGACGGTGATGCCGCCGTGGACGGCGGTCGGGGTCAGCGTGACGGTGGCGTCCGGGCTGCCTGCGGCGGGCCGGGTGACGACGCCGCTGGTGCTGACGACGCCGGGGGCGCTCGACGTCCAGGTGATCGTGGAGCCGTTGGCGCCGGTCGTGGGGAGAGTGAGGTTCGAGGTGACGTTCGAGGTGTCGCCGAGCGACACGGCGGCGTCCTGGTTCGCGAGCACCGAGTGCACGGACGCGGCGCTCTGCTGCACCTGGCCGGCGGTGAGCGCGGAGGTCCACACCTGCATGTCGTCGATGGCCCCGGCCCAGTAGGCGTCCGCGCCGTAGAAGGACTTGCCGAGGAAGCCGGAGAACGTGGAGGTGCCGATCGCCGAGGCGGCGGTGAAGGTCGTGCTGCCCTGGCCGACGAGGGTTCCGTCGAAGTAGGTCGAGACCGACTGGCCGCCCTTGACGACGACCGCCATGTGCACCCAGCGGTTCGCAGCGACCGGAGTGGTGCCTGCGGCCCGCACCTCGGAGCCGTTCTTGATCGCACCGAAGCCCGCGGGTCCGCACTTCGTGGTGGAGAGGACGTGGGAGTCGACGCTGGAGCCGAGCGTGAAGGGCCAGGTGCAGTCCGGAGCACCGCTCCAGCGCAGCCAGGCGGACATCGTGACGTCCTGCGTGCCGGCGGGGATCAGGCCCGGGGCGATCCGGACGTGCGGCGCGGCCGACGTGCTCGATCCGCCCGGGAGCGAGAGAGCGCGGTCGGTGGAGGCGCCGGAGGGGCCCGCGACGCTGGTCGCGCCGGCGTTGATCAGGGTGCCGGGGTGGTTGCCCGGAGCGGAATCGGCGACGACGGCTCCGTTGGCGAGCGTCGCGCCGATGCCGTCGAACGAGTACTGCAGCGCGGGAGCGGGAACGGTCTCGGCGGCACCGGCGGCACCGATCGGTCCGAGGACGCCGCCGAGGCAGGCGATGGCGAGCGTCAGCGCGGCGCCCGCTCGGGGGAGGCGTGAGCGCCGGGTGCGCTCCTGCCGGGGGGTTCGTGACATGAGGGGGTCCTTCAGGTGAGGGGTCGGAGGGGGAGGACGGAGCCCGCGTGACCGGCCGGCGGAGTGGTGAGTCCGGCGTTCGTCTGGCGGGGAGGGAATCGCCGGGAGGCGGCCCGGGACGCGGGCCCGGCGACCCGCGATCGGGAGGCGGACACCGACGTGCGGGCGAGGATGTGGCGTCGCGCGGTGCGGGCGCCGACAGCGGTCACCGCGTGGGAGGTGTCGGCGGGGTCGGCAGCCGTCGGGGCCGGGCGTGGGCCTGCGGCGGGTGGATGCGGCGGGAGGGTGGTGCTGTCGTCATCATCGACGTTCCTCTCAGGTTCGCCTTCGAACCGGTCGGAGTGGGACGCGAGCCGCGAGGACGCGCTCGCCCACTTCAGGGGACACCGTACCGACTTTTGTTAACGGTAACAATGGCGGATTCCCGGGGGATGCCGCAGCAGCGGCGAGTGTGAGCGCTCTCTCCCCGCGAGCACGGGGATCCGCGTCGACGGATCACCCGCGCACGGCGGGGCTCGAACCTGATCCGCTCGAGCCCGGCACTTGACACCGGCTCCGGGACCGGTCGATGGTTGTCCACGTCAACATGCAGGTCGTGATCAGCTTCCCCTCCTACACGGAGCGTCGGCGCTGACGCGTCCCGCGGCGGGACGACCGGATCACCATCCCGGTCGCTCCGGCGCATTCTCTGCCGTGCTCCGATCCCTTCGGACACGGCTTCTTCCTGCGACCCTCACCCGCGTCCCTTCGGGGACGCCGGATGTCTGTGAAAGGCACCCATGTCCCGGACAACGAAGTCCCACCCGTCCAAGCGCCTGATCGGCGCCGTGATCGCGGCCGTCGTCGGCATCACGACCTTCGGCATCAGCTCGCCCGCCTCTGCGGCCACCGCCCCGGTCGGCCTCGGATCGGCGCAGGAGATCCGCAACCAGCACAGCAGCATGTGTCTCGACGACTTCGACTTCGGGACTCAGCCCGGAGCCGAGGTGCGGCAGTGGAGCTGCACCGAGGGGAGCAACCAGCGCTGGCAGGTCACCGACCTCGGCACAGGCTACGCCGAGATCAAGAACACCTTCAGCAACCTCTGCCTCGACAACTTCGACTTCGGCACCACCCCGGGCTCGGAGGTGCGGCAGTGGAGCTGCAACGGCAGCACCGCCCAGCAGTGGCGGATCACCTCCGTCGGCGGAGGCTACGCCGAGATCGCCAATCGGCACAGTGACCTCTGCCTCGACAACAAGGACTTCCGCCAGCTCGACGGCTCCCCCATTCAGCAGTGGACCTGCACCGGCTCCAAGGCCCAGCGCTGGGCACTGACCGATCCGACCGTGCAGAAGATCACCTGGACGCTGAACCGGGTCGCGAGCCCGACCGCTGACGAGGCCGACGCCTACGCCCGCATCACCGACGCGATGGACCGCGCCGTGGCCCGCTACAACCGCCTCAGCAACATCTCCCGCTCCCTGACCGTCTCGTACAGCCCCGGAACCCCGACGGCCGATGCGAACATCTACGGCCAGATCCGCTTCGGCAAGGAGCGCGTCTACATGGTGGAGGGCACCGCCATGCACGAGATCTCGCACACCGTGGGCTTGGGCACGTCGACCACCTTCAACACGAACTGCGAGAACAGCAGCTGGGACTCGGCCCTGGCACTGCTGCGCACCTGGGACGGACCGGACGCGACGATCCAGTGCACCCCGGGTCACATCTTGAACTACGGCCTCAACTACAACAGCGAGTTCAGCCAGCTGAACCTCGAGCGCCACGTGAAGCTGGTGCAGTCCATGCTCAGTGACGGCATGTAGCCGTCACTCGAGGCACGCCCGAACGAGCATCCTCGCCGCCCCTCGCGGGCGGCCGGCGCCGGCGGGGCGGGGAACCAGAGCCCTCCCCCCCGCCGGCGCCGCAGGCCCCGATGTCTCCCTCCGGAGGCGCGGGGCAGCGGAGCGCTCGGGAGTCGAGGAGGGCCCCTCGACCGGGTGGTCGCAGCCGACGTGCCGGACGCCGCACCCTGGGGAGGGGGCGTCCGGCACGTCTTCCTCGTGTCGGCGCCGTCCGGTCCGCCGGACCCCCCGGAGGCGCATGACGGGCGGCGTCTGCGGGCGCTAGCGGTTCTGCTCGACGGTGCTCGGCGCGGTCCGGTGCGTCTCCGGCGCCTCCGTGCCGACGGGCTCCGCCTCCCCGCTCGCCGCGGCCTCCCGCAGGTACTGCGCCGACATGACGCGGTAGGAGCGGGTGAGCATCGCCGCGCCGGCCGCGATGATCATGACGACTCCGCCGACCAGGAACACCAGCGCGATCCCCCGGCCGATGCCGTCGCCGAGCAGCCCGCCGAAAGCCGAGCGCCCGGCCGGCGACTCCATGTACGGGATGAGCGCGAACTCGGCGATCGGGGCGATGAGGAACGACGTGATCGGAGCGGCGGCCGACTCGAACGCCGCCGCGAAGCCGAAGACGCGCCCCTGGGTCTCGAAGGGGACGACCTTCTGGATCACCGTCTGCTCGGCGGCCTCGACCGCCGGGATCAGGGTCATGTAGATCCAGATGCCGCCGGCGTAGAGCCACCACCAGTCGCGGAGGGTGAAGACCGCGCCGATCAGGCCCATCGCCATCACGAGCAGCAGCATCGTCCGGATCGGGTTCCTCCCGAGACCGAACCTCGCGACGAGCAGACCGCCGATGACGAAACCGGTCGCCGTCACTCCGAGCACCACGCCCCACAGCTCGACCGGGAACAGCTCGAGGCCGTACGGGTCCATCAGCGCCATGTAGACGCCGCCGATCAGGTTGTTGAACGTCGAGAAGACGAGGAGCGCGAACAACCCGGTCGCCGCCCGCACCGCGGTGATGCTGCCGCGGAGATCGATCAGCGGCGCCCTCTCCCCCGTCGGCGCGGGCCGGTCCTCCGGGATGCGCAGGAAGAGGAGGTGCAGGAGCGCGGCGGCGGAGAGGCCGATCGCGATCACCAGCGTCCACCCCATGCCGAGCAGGCCGATGGCGAGCCCGCTGAAGACGCTCGTCACCACGAAGGCGAGGCCCTGGACCGTGCCGACGAGGCCGTTCGCGCGGGCGTGCCCCTCCACCGGGACCAGCAGGGTCACCGTCGTGGACAGGGCGATGTTGCGCATGTTCTCGATGACGGCGCCGAAGAGGATCGTTCCCGAGAACACCCAGAACCAGGGGGCGCGGAAGTCCAGGAGCGCCGCCTCGGGCAGCGCGAGGAAGAGACCGCCCGCGACGCCGAACGACACGAGCGTGACCGCCCCGGCGAAGACCATGACGCGGAACTTGCGGTGCCGGTCCACGATCGTGCCGAAGGCCATCGCGAAGACCGCGACGAGCAGCATGTAGGCGCCGCCGATGATCCCGGTCGCCAGGACGGAGCGCGTCTCGAGGTACACCCAGAACGTGAGCGCGAACCAGAGGAAGCTCGTCGTCACGTTCGCGACGGCGGTGTTGAGGAGGATCTGGTGGAAGTCGCGGAGCCTCGTCGAGGCGTCGACGGCGGGTCCGGGCACGGGGGCGGTCGAGGACACGGCTTCCCTCCGCTCGCGACGGCGCCGTCGGTCCCGCGGCGGGAGTCGAGGGTCGTCGCAGCCACTGTAGGACCGCGCCGTCGGCGAGTCGAGAGGGGCCGGGCGTCCGGCGGGGATGCGCTGCCGCCTCCCGCGCGGAACGAGGGCGCCGCCGCCCTCGCGACCCGGATCAGCGGGCCTCGGGGGCGGCGGCGCCGACGGGTCAGACGATGGCGGCGCGGAGGGCCGCGGCGGCCTCGCCGACGTCCGGGGCGCCGTAGATGGCCCCGCCCGCGACGGCCACGAGGGCGCCGGCGCGCTGCACCGACTCGATGGTGGCGGTGCTCACGCCGCCCGCGACCGAGAACGGCACGCCGGAGGACTCGCCGTCGCGCAGCAGGGTCTCGAAGGTGAAGCCCTCCTCCGCCTGCTCGTCCAGACCGGCGTGCATCTCGACGAACTCGGCGCCGAGGGCGACGACCTCGCGGGCGCGGGCGGCCTTGTCGGGCACGCCGATGAGGTCGACGACGACGCCCTTGCCGTGCTTCCTCCCGGCGGCGATCGCGCCGGCGATGGTGCTGTCGCCGGCGACGCCGAGGACCGTCACGAGGTCGGCGCCGGCCGCGAAGGCCATGTCGGCCTCGAGCTCGCCCGCGTCCATCGTCTTGAGGTCGGCGAAGACCGTCTTGTCGGGGTGCGCCTCCTTGATGGCGGTGATGGCGGAGAGGCCGGCGCTCTTGATGAGCGGGGTGCCCAGCTCGAGGATGTCGACGTGCGGGGCGGCGGCAGCGGCGAGCTCGAGGGCGGCGTCGGTGCTGAGGGTGTCCATGGCGAACTGGAGCTTCACGGGGTTCTTCTTCCTGTCGAGGTGGGGAGTCGGGTCATTCGAGGTTCGCGTGGCGCGGCCAGAGCTCGTCGGCGCTGTCGCCGCGGCGCTGCCAGAGCGCGTGGAACAGGGCGTCGCCGGTGAGCACGACGACCTGCTCGAAGAGCCCGCCGGAGTACTGCGCCGAGGCGGCCCCGGAGCGGTCGAGCTTGTCGGCGGCGGGCACGACCACCACGGCGGAGGCGAGCCCGGCCAGCGGGGAGTCGGCGGCGGTCGTGATCGCCGCGACCCGCGCTCCGGCGTCGACGGCGGCCTGCGCGGCGCGGACGATGCCCCCGGTGGTGCCGGAGCCGCTCGCGGTGAGCAGCACGTCGCCGCCGCGGATCGCCGGGGTCGTCACGTCGCCGACCACGTGCACGACGAGTCCGAGGTGCATGAGGCGCATGGCGGTCATCCGCAGGGCGAGGCCGGAGCGGCCGGCGCCGTGGACGAAGACGCGGTCGGCGCCGGCGAGCAGCTCGAGGACGGGCTCGAGCCGGTCGGTCGTCAGCGAGGCGGTCGCGGCGGACACCTCGGCGGCGATCACGGCGAGCGCCTCTGCGGGGTCGGTGGTGCGGTCGTCAGCGGGCATGGGTCCACAGTGAGCCCGGCGACCGGATCCGCGCGCCACCTGATCGAGGAGGTCCGCCTACCCGATCGGGTGGGCGATGCCGCTCGCGGGTAGGACGGGTAGGTTCGGAGGATGGATCCCGCCGAGTCCCCCGCCTCCCGCACCCTGCTGCAGCAGCACGCCCGCACGGTGGCCGAGCAGGCCGACCGGCACGCGGTGGCGCTGGAGTCGGTGCTCGCCGCCCTGCGCGCCGAGCGCCTCGACGACCGTGCGGCCCGCACCGTCGCGATCGACATCGCCGCGAACGCCCTGGTCGAGCTGCGCACCGCCTCGGACGAGCAGCGCAGCGCGATGCTGGAGCCCGTCGTGGGCGCGTTCGCGCGGCTCCGGAGCGACCTGCGCCCGCTCGTCCGCTTCGGCGACCTCGACGTGCAGTTCGTCGAGCCGCCCGCCACCGGGCGCGCCCTCCCCGGCGAAGTGGCGCACGGGGCCCGCGCGATCGTGCGGAGCGCCGTGCTGGCGTTCGTGGAGTCGGAGCAGACGCGCCGGGTGCGGATCCAGTGGGACTGCGACGGGCTCAACCTGCTCATCGAGATCCGCGACGACGGCCGGGGCGAGCTGACGACCCGCGACGACGCCCTGCGCCCGATCGCCGAGCGCGTGCGCGGGCTCGACGGGGAGCTCTCGGTCGCGTCGACCGCGGGCTGGGGGTCGACCCTGTCGATCCGCCTCCCCCTCGATCCGCCGGCGCAGCCCGACGGGCTCGACCTCGCCGAGCTCAGCGCCCGCGAGCGGGAGGTGCTGAACCTGATCACGCTCGGCGCCTCGAACCAGCGGATCGCGGACGACCTCGGCATCAGCGGCAACACCGTGAAGTTCCACGTGTCGAACCTGCTGCGCAAGGCCGGCGCCCGCACCCGGGCGGAGCTGGCGGCGCTGGCGCGCTGATCGATCCGGGTGCCCCGTCCTGGCAGAGCCGCCCTCGCAGTGCCGCCCCCGGACGCACGGACGGGCCGCGGCGGCCGCCGAGGGTCTCCCCCTCCTGCGGCGCCGCGGCCCGTCCGGCCGATCAGCGCGCCCCGATCACTCGCTCCGGAGCAGCCCGAAGCGGAATCGGCCGGAGCCGTCGAGCGTGTCGTCGATGCCCGAGATCGTGGAGGAGGCGATGACGGTCTCCGTGCCCTCGAGGAGCGGCACGGTGATCGCCTTCTCCGCCGCGAGGCGCTGCGCCTCCTCGATCGCCGCGGTGCGCTCGTCGCCGGGCGCCAGGCTCCGCTCGCGCAGCACGACCTCGTTGTAGGCGTCGTCCTTCACGGCGGCGCCGAGGATGGAGGGGGCCTCGTCGGTGCCGTAGAGCAGGTTCAGGTAGTTGTCCGAGGCCGGGTAGTCCGCGAACCAGCCCTGCTGGTAGAGCGGGTAGGACGTCGACTTCTCCTTCACGTACTGCGTCCACTCCGTCGACTGCAGGTCGACCGTGAACAGCCCGCTGCGCTCGAGCTGGTTCTTGATGAGCGCCTACTCGTCCGAGGTGCTGGAGCCGTAGTGGTCGGTGTTGTACTGCAGCTTGAGATCGACGGGACCGGTGATCCCGGCGGCCTGGAGCGCGGCGGCGGCCTCGTCCGCGCTGGGACCGCCGCTCCCGTCGCCGAAGGCCTGCTCGTACGCCGGCGTCGATCCGGTCAGGGCGCTGGGGACGATCGAGTAGACCGGCGCGTAGGTGCCCTTGTAGACCTGGTCCGACAGCTCGTCGCGGTCGATCAGGTCGGCGACGGCGGTGCGGACGGCGAGCGCCTTGTCGGCGTCGGCCTCGGGGGTCGCGGAGCCGTAGGGCATGGTCTCGGGGTTGAAGACGAGGAAGCGCATCTCGGCGCCGGGACCGGAGTGCACCGTCAGGCCCTCCTCGCCGCGGAGGTCCTCGGTGTCGTTCGCGTTCAGCGTGCGGTAGGCGACCGCGATCTCGCCGCGCTGGATGTCGAGCTTGAGGTTGCTCTCGTCCGCGTAGTAGCGGACGATCACGGACTCGTTGGCGGCGGCGCCGAGGAGGCCGTCATAGGAGTCGTTGCGGGTGAGCTGCACGAGCGAGTTCAGCGTGTAGCTCGTGATGGAGTACTGCCCGCTGAAGGCGTCGCCGGCGACGATGTCGTCGTCGGTGGTGAGGGAGTCGGCCGAGAAGACGTCCTCGTCGACGATCGCGGCGGCGGGGCTGGTGAGGATCTGGGGCCAGAGGGCGTTGTCCGGGGTGGCCAGCGTGAAGACGACGGTGGAGTCGTCCTCCGCCTCGACCGAGACCATGTCCGAGAGCAGCGACGAGGGGCCGTTCGGAGCGGCGATCGCCACCTGGCGCTCGAAGGTGAAGACCACGTCCGAGGCGGTGAGCGGATTGCCGTTGGCGAAGGCGGCGTCCTCGCGCAGGGCGACGCGGTAGTGGGTCGGGTCGGTGAACTCGGCCGAGGCCGCGAGGTCCGGCACGGGATCCGTCGATCCGGGGGCGGAGGTCAGCAGCCAGGAGAAGACCTGGTTCTGCAGCGTCGCCGAGCCGAGATCCCAGGAGCCGGCGGGATCCAGGGCGGTGACCTTGTCCGTGGTCCCCAGGAGGATCCCGGGGGGCGCCTGGGCGCCGGTGGTGCCCGGCGAGCAGGCGGTGAGGGCGACCGGCGTCGTGCCGTCGCGGTTCCTGCTACTCGAGCAGCTTGCCCGCGGTGGCGACCTCGCCGCTGATCAGCGCCTGGATCTCCTCCGGCACCGCGGGGATCTCCTCGCGGGTGATCCCCGTGGAGGGCGACCAGACGAGGTTCACCTGGAGGGCCGGGTCGAGGTCCGGGTAGTCGCTGCGGTTGTGGCAGCCGCGGCTCTCGCGGCGCTCGAGGGCGGCCTCGAGCGTGGCCCGCGCGGCCATCGCGGCCGACTTGAGGTCGAAGGCGTGTGCGAGGTCCTGGAAGCCGGCGATGTCCGGATGCACGCCGATGTCGGCGATGCGCGCCTCGATCGCGTCCAGCTCGGCGAGCCCGGCGAGCAGGCCCTCCTCGTCGCGGACGACTCCGGCGTGCTCGGTCATCGTGTTGCGGATCGCCCGCTGCAGGGCGCGGACGTTCTCGGTGCCGTCGGCCGCGAGCAGGCCGGCGATCTCGTCGCGGGCGACCTGCACGGACGCGGCCGAGCGGGTCTGCGCGGTCAGCGAGGCGGAGTACTCCGCGGCCGCCTGCCCGACGATCCGGCCGAACACCAGCAGCTCGATCAGCGAGTTGCCGCCGAGGCGGTTCGCGCCGTGCAGCCCGCTGGAGGCCTCGCCGATCGCGTAGAGGCCGGGGACGTCGGTGCTGTGGTCGTCCGAGCGCACCCAGACCCCTCCCATCGAGTAGTGCGCGGTGGGCGCGATCTCGATCGGGTCCTTCGTGATGTCGAGCATCTGCAGCTCGAGCATCGTCTGGTACACCCGCGGCAGCCGGGTCATGATCGTCTCGCGCGGCAGGTGCGAGACGTCGAGCCAGACTCCGCCGTTCGGCGTGCCGCGACCCTCCTTGATCTCGGTGTAGCAGGCGAGGGCGACGCGGTCGCGGGTCGAGAGCTCGAGGCGCTCCGCGTCGTACTTGCCCATGAAGCGCTCGCCGAGGCCGTTGCGGAGGATGCCGCCCTCGCCGCGGGCCGCCTCGGAGATGAGGGTTCCGGCCGCGTTCTCGGGCTCGATGATGCCCGACGGGTGGAACTGGACCAGCTCGGGGTCGCGCAGGCGGCCGCCGGCCTCGACGGCCAGGCGGAACGAGTCGCCGGTGTTCTCGTCCCGACGGGAGGAGGTGCGGCGCCAGATGCGGTTGTGCCCGCCCGCGGCGAGGATCACCGCGTCGGCGTGGATCAGGTAGCGGGTGCCGTCGACGAGGTCGAAGCCGTAGGCGCCGAACACGGCTCCGTCCTCGTTGACGAGGATGCGAGTGACGTAGACGGTGTCCAGGATCGGGATCTCGAGCTGGGCGGCCCGGTTGACGAGCGTGCGCTGGATCTCGAGGCCGGTGTAGTCGCCCGCGAAGGCGGTCCGGCGGTAGGTGTGCGCCCCGAAGAAGCGCTGCGAGATGCGGCCGTCGTCCTCGCGGGCGAACGGCATGCCGTAGCGCTCGAGGTCCTGGATGCCGCGGGCAGCGTTGGAGGTGACGATCTCGACCGTGTGCGGGTTGGCGAGCTGGTAGGACTCGGTGATGGTGTCGGCCGCGTGCTGCTGCCAGCTGTCGTCGGGGTCCATCGTGGCGAGGGCGGCGTTGATGCCGCCGGCGGCGAGGGAGGTGTGCGCATCCGACTTCGAGCGCTTGCCGAGCGCGAGGACGTCGACGCCCGCCTCGGCGAGCTCGATCGCGGCGCGCAGGCCCGATCCGCCGGTGCCGATGACGAGGACGGAGGTGGAGATCCGACGCTCCGGTGCGGTGGTCTCTGAAGTGGTCATGCCTCCACGCTAGGCACCGCGCTTCGATTACTCCAATGCATAATGCTGGGCACCGCCATGCACGTAGGGTATGGTCATGGATCTCGAGCAGCTGACCGGATTCGTCGAGGTCGCCCGCCTCGGCAGCTTCACCCGCGCCGCCGACGAGCTGCACCTCGCGCAGCCCTCGCTGAGCCGCCGGATCGCCGCGCTGGAGCAGGACCTCGGCTCGGAGCTCTTCCACCGGGCGCGCTCCGGCAGCACCCTCACGCCGGCCGGCGAGCTGCTGCTGCCGCTCGCCCGGCGCATGCTCGCCGACGCCGGATCGGTGCGCCGCGAGCTGGCCGAGCTGGCCGGGCTCGAGCGCGGCCGGGTCCGGTTCGGCGCGACGCCGACGCTCTGCATCAGCCTCGTCGCGGAGGTGCTGCACGCCTTCCACTCCGCGCATCCCGCCGTGGAGCTGCACCTCGCCGAGGACGGGTCGCGGAGCCTCTTCGACCGGCTGGCCCGCGGCGAGCTCGACCTGGCGCTGGTGACGACCTCGACCGCGGCCGCTCCCGGCGCCTTCACGGTGACCCCGCTGCTCGTCGAGGAGCTCGTCGTGGTCTCCTCCGCCGCGGAGCCTCCCCTCGCCGCGACCGGCGCGCTCGACCTGGCGGCGGTCGCCCGCCTCCCGCAGATCGTGTTCAACTCCAGCTACGACCTGCGCCGCACGACCGACGCCGCGTTCGCCGCCGCGGGCCTGGAGCCGGACGTGGTGCTGGAGGGCGCCGAGATGGACGCGGTGCTGCGTTTCGCCGAGCGGGGCCTGGGCGTCGCGGTCGTCCCGGCGATGGTGCTGCAGGGGCGCCCGGGGCTGCGCTCGATCCGCATCGAGGAGCCGACGCTCGAGAAGCCCACGCTGACCCGGACGATCAGCCTCGCGCGCCCGGCGGACCTCGCGCCGACCGCCGCGGCGCGGGTCATGCAGCGCACCGTCGCGGCGACCGCCCGCGCCTTCGCCGCCCAGGCCGGCGGCACGATGCGCCTGGCCGACAGCCGCTGATCGAGCGGGGGTCCCGACACGCAAGCGGGGCCGGCACGAGGAGCACCCGCCGACGGCGGTCCGCGCCCTCCCTGCACGCTGATCGAGCAGCCCCGCACGGGGCGTGTCGAGATCCCCCCCCCCCGCGCAGGAGCGCCCCCGACCCCGCAGGGCCGGGGGCGCTCCCCGGTGGTTCAGCCGTGCGCTACGAGCACGGGCGCGCCGCGTACGGAGCGCTCACCTCCGTCTCGACGGGGGCGCCGTTCCTCGTGGCCGTGGCCTCGACGGTCACCGCACCGGCCGGCAGGTCCGCCTGACGGGTGGTGAAGGCGTGCGACACGGTCTTGCCGGGCGCCACCGAGGTGAACGTCTTCGTGCCGGACGTCGACGTGAAGGTCACGCCGACCGGGACGTCGGAGCCGTTGCTCGCCTGGACGGTGACGATCGCCTTGCCCGCGATGCAGCGGGTCGCCGCGCTCGCCGTGATGTCGAGCGCCGGAGCCGCCTCGCCCTCGGTGAAGGCGAAGGTGTCGAGCTCGAACAGGTCGCCGGCGGGTCCGGAGTAGCTGAAGAACACGTCGTGCACTCCGGTCGCTCCGGTCAGCGCGGCGCTGACGTCGGTCCACTCGCCGGTCGTCCCGTTCACCGCGACGGTGCCCGCGACGGGCCCGGTCTCGGAGTCGAGGCGGACCGTGACGGTGCCGCCGGCCTGCAGCGCCTTGGCCTTCGCGGTGAACGTCGCGGCTCCGGTGTCCCCGAAGTCGACGGCGGACAGCGCGGTCCAGTCGCCGTTGTCGAGGTCCTTCAGCACGAGGTTCTGCGTCGCGCCCGCGGCGGGGGTGCCGAGCGGCGCGGTCGCGATGCCCTTGCTCCAGCCGATGGTCTCGGCCGGGAAGGTGCGGTACGGATCGAAGTCCTTCACCTGGTCGACGCCCTTGTAGTCGCCGACCACCTGCTGCACCGTGCCGTCGGCGTTGAACTGCAGCTCCTGGATGTGCGGGCTGCGGTACCCCTGGGTGGTGTCGCCGTTGATCCGCTTGTTGAGCGTCGGCGCGTGGTAGGTGAAGTAGTACTTGCCGCCCAGCTCGAACACCGACTGGTGGTTGTTGCCGCCGGTGCCGTTTCCGAAGAAGCGGCTCTGGTTCGGGAACATCACGCCGGCGTAGTTCTCCTTGGGCCAGGACATCGGGTCGTCCGAGATCATGTAGCCGATCTCGCCGCCGCCCGGGTAGCCGGGCTCGCGGGTCTGGTTGCCGCCGAAGTCGTTGCCGCCGAAGTGGGACGAGTACGAGAGGTAGTACTTGTCCTGGCGCTTGAACACCTGGGCCGCCTCGAACGCGACGGGCGCGTCCACGACGGCGGAGGTGCCCTGGGTCGAGATCATGTCGTCGCCGAGCTCGATCACTCGGATGTTCTTCGGGTTGTTGAAGCGCTCGGCCGCGGGGAGCGCGGTCGAGGCGGGTCCGCCTCCGAAGAACAGGTAGCCCTGGCCGTCGTCGTCGACGAGCGGTGCCGGGTCGAACTTCCACGCGACCGCCTCGGCGCCCGGGGTGGACGCGTTGATGAGCGTGGAGGTGCGCTGGCTGGTCCACGGGCCCACCGGCGAGTCGCCGGTGATCACGTTGCTGGAGCCGCCGCCGTTGGCGTAGTAGAGGAAGTACTTGTCGACGCCGTTCACCGTCTTCTTCGCCATGCCGGGAGCCCACGAATTGCCGGTGTAGGGCGCGACTCCGGTGGAGCCGGCGACCTGGATCTCGCCGTGGTCGGTCCAGTTGACGAGGTCGTCCGAGGAGATCACGGTGATCTGGTTGATCTTGCCGTAGTCGATTCCGGCCGAGACGCCCGTGGCGGGGTTCGGCGCGTAGCCCTGGGTGTCGTTCGTCATGTACATGTACACGCGGCCGTTCTCGACGAAGCCGAAGCCGTCGGCGCCGAACTTCCAGCCCATGAGCGGGTTGTGGTCGCCCGGGATCTTGCCCACGACCTCGACGGTGCGCGAGGCGGGCGCAGGAGGCGCCGCTCCGACCAGCGAGACGTCGTCGAGCTTGTAGTCCATCAGGTGCGTCTCGGGCGCGGCCGACGGCGTCGCGGTCCACGGCGTCTCGAAGAAGAGGCGCGCGGTGGCGACGCTCTGCCCGGCGGGGATGGTGAACGATCCGTTGATCGTCGCCCACTGGCCCTTGGTGGCGGTGACGCTCGCGAGGTTCGTGTAGGTGCCTCCGCCGTAGTGCATGGTGGCGAAGAACTGCTTGGTCGCGGGGCTCGCGGCGTTCTCGTACTTGATCTGCGCCTTGACCTGGTAGGTCTGGCCGGCGACGACCTTGCCGCTGAGGTCCTGCATGGCGCCCGCGCCGGTGGTCGTGCGGCCGGTGACGAGCGCTGCGGCGGTGCCGGTGCGCGCGTCGGTGGTCGTCGCGACGGTGCCGGCGTCGGCAGCGTTGCCGTTGTTCACGAACCAGCTGCTGATGCCGCTCTCGAAGCCGCCGTTGACGATGAGCTCCGCCTCAGCGGCGGACGAGGTCTGGGCGGCGAAGGGGGCCACCAGGAGCGCGGTCAGCGCGGCCGTGGCCAGCAGCCTCAGCCGCAACCGCCCCTTCGGAGCGGCTTCTCGTTGTGGTGATCTCACGGATCCTCCTTGATCGTGTCGTGCAGGAGATCGTCGGCGACGGGTGCCGCTGACGCGTTCGGGGGCGGGGGCGGCCGCGCGGGCCGCCCCCGGAGTGCTCAGCCGCAGGACGCGGCCGGGTGGGGCGCTCTCACCGTGGTCGTCACCGGCTCGCCGTCGAGGGTGGCGGTCGCGGTCACGACCACCTCGGCGGCGGGGACCGAGGCCGCCCGCGTGGTGAAGGCGTGGCTCGTCGTGCCGCCGGGTGCGAGCGCGGCGACCGTCTTCGTGCCGGAGGCGCTCTCCATCCGGAGGGCGACGGGCACGTCGTCGGCGTTGGTCGCCCGCACGGTCACGACGACCTTCCCCGCGATGCAGCGGGTCGCGGCGGCGGCGGTCACATCGAGCGACGCCTCCTTCAGCGTCCCGAGGCGGGCCAGCTGGTAGCTGAGCGCGCGCTCCGGGGCGTCGATCTGGTTCTGCGTTCCCGCGGTGCCGACCGCCTGCGCCTTCGCGAGGACCGACTGGAGGTCGGACCAGGCGTCGGCCGGGTAGTCGTCGGAGCGGAGCGTCGCCGCGTGAGCGACGGCCGCGTCGAGCTGCGAGCGGTCGAGCGCCTTCCCCTCCGAGGAGAGGGTGTCGCTCAGGAGGAACTCGTCGACGTCGACGTGGCCGCCGGCGGTCTTCGTCGCGTAGCTGAACAGCCCGAGGCGGTGGCCCATGAAGTGCGTGAGCTGACCGTCGAGGGTCTGCGGGCCGACGCGGCTGCCGAGCTTCGTCCAGCTCGTCCCGTCGAGGCTGTACGAGAAGGTCGTCCAGAGCTGTCCGGCCGGGGCCGAGAGCTCGAGGTCGGCCTTCAGGCGCACCTGCGAGGCGTCGCCGAGGGCGGCGGTGGTGCCGGGGAGGAAGGACTCCACGGCCGCCTGGTCGAACGTGGTCGCGAACGGCTGGCTGCGGTTCACGACGCCGACGGTGGTGACGCCGTCCACGCGCTTGACCGCGACGGAGGAGAAGCCGCGGTTGTAGGCCGCGAGGCCGGCGACGTCGCCGTCCTTCATCCCGGAGACGTCGAACGCCGCCTCCGCCGACTGCTTCGGAGCCACGATGCGCTGGGAGAGCGTGTTGCGCGCCTCCTCCAGGTACGTCATCTCGGGCGAGCCCGAGAGACGCGTGTGCGCGGCCGTTCCGCTGAGCACCTTCCCGTTGGTGAGGCGGAGCCAGCCCTCGCGCTCGGTCAGCGACCAGTAGCGGTTGTCGGGGGCGTGGTTCCACTGCCAGGGGAGGGCGAGGGTCGAGCCGTTCGGCTCGATCTCGGCGGCCGTCGGGCGCTCGAGGGTGGGAGCGGCGCCGACGAGCGAGACGTCGTCGAGCAGGTACTCGGTGCTCGAGGACGCCGGCTGCGGGTTGCCCCACGGCGTCTCGACGGCGAACTTCACGCTGCCGACGTTCGCGGTCTCGGGCACCGTGTAGGTCCCCGTGATCGTCGTCCACTGCCCCTGCGTGACGGCGGCGGAGGCCATCGTCACGGGTCCCGCGCCGAAGTCGGCGCAGAGGTTGAAGCGGACCGACGCGGGGCCGGTCGTGTACTTCACCTTCGCGGACACGGTGTAGGTCACGCCGCGCTGCAGCTTGTTCGCGAGCACCTGGCTCGGGCCTGAGCCGTTGAGCGTGCGGGTGCCCACGCGGAGCGCGGCGGTGCCGGACGCCGGGTCGGTCGTGTCGGCCGACAGCGTCGCGCCGAACTGGCCGGCCCACGGCGCCGTCCCCGACTCCGCTCCCGGGTTCTGGAGCAGCTGCACGCCGAGCAGCGACGCGTCGTAGGAGGGCGCGGGCGGGATCGTCCACGACTCGTCCTGGTAGGCCTTCGCCGGGGCGTCGTTGTCGAAGTCGTCCGAGACGACGATGCTCTTCTGGCGCTCGAACAGCTCTTCCTCGGGGCTGAGGCGGATCGGCTTCGGGAAGCTCCCGCCCACCGGCACCGAGCCGTTCGTCCCGAACGTCGGCCAGCCGTCCTTCCACGTCGCCGGGATGAGCCCGGGGATGCGGCCGGTCGGGAAGCTGTCGCGGAAGAACATGCCGTGCCAGGCGGTCGAGCCGTCCTCCTTCGCGATCGGCACGAGGCTCCCCTGGGCGAACCCGCTGGAGTTCAGCACGCCCTTGCCCTCGTAGGGGTTGCTGCCGTCAGCGGTCGCGTAGCGGCCCAGCAGCTCGGAGGAGCGGAACAGCGCCACCTGGCGGCCCTGGCCCGAGGGCCAGGTGATGATGACGATGTAGTACTGCCCGTCGATGTACTGCACCTGCGCGCCCTCGAACAGGCCGCCGAGGTAGCCGGCCCCCGGGTAGTCGGAGGTGCGGAGGATGTTCGGGTACTCGGCGACGACGGTCGTCAGGTCCTCGCTCAGCTTCACGGCGCTGGTGGATCCGGAGCCGTAGAAGATGTACGGCGTGCCGCCGTCCGCGTCGTCGAAGAAGAGCGACGGGTCGTGGAAAGCGCGGCCGAGGGCCGTGCGGGTCCAGGCTCCGTCCTCGATGTCGTCGGTCGAGTAGAGGTAGGAGCCGCCGAGGTTGTTGGTGTTGAAGACCGCGTAGTAGCGGCCGTCGTGGTACCTCAGCGACGAGGCCCACTGGCCGTTGCCGTAGGAGTTCTGCCCGTTGCGGAGCGAGAAGCGGTCGCCGATCTCGAGCCGGTCGAAGACGTAGTTGACGATCTCCCAGTTGACGAGGTCGTAGGACTTCATGATCGGAGCACCCGGGCTCAGGTGCATCGTGGTGCTGATCATGTAGTAGATGTCGCGGCCCTCGTCGTTCTCGGACGCGGGCACGCGCTCGACGCTGACGTCGGGCACGTCGGCGTTCAGCAGCGGCACGGAGTAGGTGCCGTCGCCGCGGTCCGTCGACGTGTACGAGGCCTTCGGCGACCACGCGCCGGCCGCGGTCGCCGGAGCCGCACCGGAGGCGAGCAGGCCCGCCGCGAGGAGGGCGCCGATCGCCGTGGAGGCGACTGCGCGCATCGGGGTCATTCGAACAGCGACAGCGTCAGGACGGAGGAGTAGTCGCCGGGGGCGACGTCGGCCTCGGTCTTCAGGGTGAGGCCCGCGGACACGGTCCAGGACCCGTCCGTCGCGGTCTCCTGCGAGTCGAGCGACAGCGCCAGCAGCTCCTGGTCGAACAGGCCCACGGCGTCGGCGCCCTCGTCGAGGATCGTGTCGACCGGGTCGCCCTCGGACACGAGGCCCGACTCGCCGCCGTCCACGAGGACCGGCGTCCAGCCGAGGTGGTCGGAGGAGATGTCCTCCTGGTCCGCGTCGCCGGTGAAGGCGCTCGCCGAGCCGAGGACGTACCACCCGGCTCCGTCCGGGATCTCGTCGACGGTCCGGGTGTCCGTCACGGTCACGTCGGGCAGCTGCCCGGTGAAGGCGCGCACCGTCGGGGTGGAGCCCTCCTCGGCGAGCGTGGCGGAGGTGCCGTCGATCGACATCGAGAGGGCGCCGGGCTGCTCCAGCTCCTCGATGCTGACGTTCACGTCGACGTCATCGGAGCCGTACTCGGTGTCGGCGGCCGCGGCCGCGGCGGCGACGCCGGACAGGAGCAGGCAGCCGGCGAGAGCGGCGCCCGAGCGGACGAGCCAGAGGGGTCGGGGGGTGCGTCGCGTGGACATGGTGTTCCTCACTCGATCGGCATCGTCGCCGATCAGGTCGAGCGCCGGACGGCGCGGAGTGGTGGCGCGGCTCGAGGCCGCGAGAGGACGGAGCACGGCGCAGCCCGAGGGGCGTTCGGCCGCGCCTGGTGCGCAGGACGCGCGGAGAGTGGCGGACGGCTCGTGCGCGGCGGCTTCCACAGCGTGGCCACGCGAGCTCCAGCTCTCGACCCCCTCAGCACTGAGGGGAGAAAGGCTGCTCGACACTTGTCGCTCTCGACTGCTGAGCTTTCCCTCAGCTAGTCTTGCGGGCAATGTTACCGGGAACATACCCGATTGCAAGAACGTGTTCTCAACCGACCGGAGCAGCGCAGCGAGGCGATCACCGCGTTCCGCCGCGGCCGGGCGGGGACGGCGGGAGGGGACGAGGATGTCCGCAGGGGCGGCGACGGCGGAGGCCGAGCACGAGGCTCTGACGACGGAGTGCGCGGAGCGCTCGGGCGTCATCGGCGTGCTCCTGGGCGACTTCGAGCCGTTCGGCACGGAGGTGCTGCAGGGAGTGGCGACGGCGCTCCGGGGGACCCGGTTCGACCTCCTCGCCGGCAGCGGGGCGAGCCGCCCGGGCAGGGCGGGCTGGGAGCAGGAGTCCCTGCGGCGCTTCACCGAGGCGCACGTATCGGGAGCGATCCTGGTGACGCCCTCCGGCGTGATCCCCTCGTCGGACCTGCCGCTCGTGGTCGTGGATCCGCTGACCGCGCAGACCGAGCTGCACTCGGTCGCGACCGACGACTTCGGCGGCGCGCAGCTGGCGACGAGCCACCTGATCGGGCTCGGCCACCGCCGCATCGGCTTCGTCGCGGGCCGCCCCGACCTGGAGTCGTCGCACCGGCGCGGCGCGGGGTACCAGCGGGCGCTCGCGGACGCCGGCCTCCCCTACGACCCCGCGCTCGTGCGGGTCGGCCACTACCGGCACGACCCCTCCCTCGTCGCCGCCCACGAGCTGCTGCTGCTGCCCGATCGGCCGACGGCGGTCTTCGCCGCGAACGACGCCTCCGCCATCGCCGTGATCGAGGCGGCCCGGGCGCTGGGCCTCTCGGTGCCCGGGCAGCTGTCGGTCGTGGGTTACGACGACGTGCCCGACGCCTCCCGGGTGGTCCCCGCGCTCACGACGGTGAGGCAGCCGCTGCATCGCGTGGGGCGCGCGGCCGCCCGGGCTCTCCTGACCCTGATCGACGGCGGGAGCGTGGCCGAGCCGCACATGCGGCTGCGCAACAAGCTCGTGCTCCGCGGGTCGACGGCGCCGCCCGCCGACGGCCCGGAGTCGGGCTGACTCCTCCCCCTCCCCCAGCCGGCGGGAATACGCTCGGCGCATGAACCAGCAGCGCACTCCGGTCACGGTCACGGTCACGGGAGCGGGGGGCGCCATCGGCTACGCGCTCCTGTTCCGCATCGCCTCGGGTCAACTCCTCGGGCCGGACGTCCCCGTCCGCCTGAACCTGCTCGAGATCCCCTCCGGCCTCCGCGCGGCAGCGGGCACGGCGCTCGAGCTGCAGGACGGCGCCTTCCCCCTCCTCCACGGGATCGAGGCGACGGACGACGCGGCCGCCGCGTTCGACGGCGCGAGCGTCGCCCTCCTCGTGGGCGCCCGGCCGCGCAGCGCGGGCATGGAGCGCGCCGACCTGCTCGCCGCGAACGCGGGGATCTTCGGACCCCAGGGTGCCGCGCTGAACGCGCACGCCGCCTCCGACATCCGCGTGCTGGTCGTCGGCAACCCGGCCAACACCAACGCCTGGATCGCGCGGCGCAGCGCTCCGGACATCCCCGCCGGCCGCTTCACCGCGATGACGCGCCTCGACCACAACCGGGCGCTCGCGCAACTCGCCGCGAAGCTCGACGCCCCCGTCGACGCGATCGAGGGCGTCGCGATCTGGGGCAACCACTCCGCCTCGCAGTACCCCGACGCGACGCACGCCACCGTCGGCGGGCGTCCGGTGCCCGAGCTGGTCGACCCCGAGTGGCTGCACACGGAGTTCGAGCCTCGCGTCGCCAAGCGCGGCGCCGAGATCATCGAGGTCCGGGGAGCCTCCTCGGCCGCGTCCGCCGCCTCCGCCGCGATCGACCACGTGCGGGACTGGGTCGACGGCACGTCCTGGACCTCGGCCGCCGTCGAGTCGGACGGCTCCTACGGGGTGGAGGAGGGGCTGATCTCCTCGTTCCCGGTCCGCTCCGTCGACGGCGAGTGGCGGATCGTCGAGGGGCTCGAGATCGACGCGCACTCCCGCGCGCGGATCGACGAGTCCGTGCTCGAGCTGCGCGCCGAGCGCGACCAGGCGCTGGCGTTCCTCGCGTCCTGACGCGCCCCTGCCCGTCCCCTCCCCGCGAGATGCCACCTGTGATGGCGACACGCCGGGGGCGACCGCCACAGGTGGCATCTCGCGGAGGGGGTCAGCGGCGCTTCTCCGGAGTGGGGAGGGTGCCGGAGGCCCGGGCGGCCTCGTACCAGGCGTGCGCCTCCTCCTGGCGCTCCGCCTCCGCGCCGGTCGCGATCGCCGCGCGCACGTGCTCGGGCCCGTAGCCGAACGCCGCGACCAGGTCGGCGGCGTGCGGGCGGATGCGGGCGAGCAGGCGGTCGATGTACGACGTCACCGCGACCGCGCGCTGCGACGACAGGCGCCCGTGGATGAGGTACCAGTCGAGGTGCTTCTCGATCAGGCCCAGGCCGAACAGATCGCGGAGCCACGTGAGGACGGTGCGCGTACCCGCGTCCTCGACGCCGGCGAGGGCCTCCGTGAATGCCTCCCACTGCAGCAGCTCGGTGTGCGCGCGGGCCGCCTCGATCAGCTCGCTCTGGTGCGCGTTGAACAGGCGGGCCGCTTCGTCCGCGGGCAGCTTCGACGCCGGGCGCAGCCGTGAGGCGATCCCCGCGACCATGCTCTCGACGCGGCCGGTGAGCAGCTCGCGCTGGTCCTCCCGCAGCTGGCCGACCGATCGGGCCGTCGATCCGCGGTCGGCGACGACCTGGGCCAGACGGCGCAGACCGGAGTTGTCGACGGTCGCCCCCGCGACCTGCGAGGCGGCGTACCGCGCCAGCTCCGCGGGCTGGGCGCCCTTGAAGCGGCGTCCGACGTCGGTCAGCAGGCGCTTGGCGACCAGCTGGAGGAGCACGGTGTTGTCGCCCTCGAAGGTCGCGTAGACGTCGAGGTCGGCGCGCAGCTGCGTCAGCCGGTTCTCCGCGAGGAAGCCCGCGCCTCCGCAGGCCTCGCGCGCCTCCTGCAGCGTGTCGAGAGCGTGCCAGGTCGAGAGCGCCTTCAGCCCGGCGGCGAGGGTCTCGAGGTCCTGCCGCGACTGCTCGGTGTCGTTCGCGCCGGAGAAGACCTCGTCGAACGCCCTCAGCAGCTTCTCGTGCGCGAAGGCGGCGGCGTAGGTGGTGGCCAGGCGCGGCAGGAGGCGGCGCTGGTGCCGCTGGTAGTCGAGCAGCACCTCCTCCCGCTCACCGCCGCCGGTGAACTGGCGGCGCTGGTCGCCGTAGGTGACGGCGACCGTCAGCGCGATCTTCGCCGCGGCGACCGAGGCTCCGTCGAGCGAGACGCGGCCCTGCACGAGCGTGCCGAGCATGGTGAAGAAGCGGCGGCCCGGGCTCGCGATCGGCGAGGAGTAGGTGCCGTCGGCGGCGACGTCGCCGTAGCGGTTCAGCAGGTTCTCGCGCGGGACGCGGACGCCGTCGAAGTGGAGGCGGCCGTTGTCGATCCCGTTCAGACCGCCCTTGAGCCCGTCGTCCTCGCCGCCGACACCGGGCAGGAACGCGCCCTGCTCGTCGCGGATCGGGACGAAGAAGGCGTGGACCCCGTGGTTCACGCCCCGGGTGACCAGCTGCGCGAAGACGACCGCCGCGCGCCCGTCCACCGCGGCGTTGCCGAGGTAGTCCTTCCAGGCCGCACGGAACGGGGTCCTCAGCACGAACTCGCCGTCCTCGTAGGTGGCGGTCGTGGCGATCGATGCGACGTCGGAGCCGTGCCCGGTCTCGGTCATCGCGAAGGCGCCCGGGATCTCGAGGCTCATGATCCCCGGCAGCCACTTCTCGTGGTGCGGGCGGGTGCCCAGGTGCAGGACCGCGGCGCCGAAGAGCCCCCACTGCACGCCGGACTTGATCTGCAGGGAGGGATCGGCGGTGACCAGCTCCTCGAAGCCGGCGATGTTCCCGCCGTGGTCGGCCTCCCCGCCGAGGTCGACCGGGAAGGCGCGGTGCACGCCGCCCTCGGCGGCGAGCACGCGCATCTGCTCCGAGACGCGGAGGCGGTGCTCCTTCATCGGGAGGCCGTCGGTGCGGTGCAGCTCGGGGCGGGCGGTCAGGGCGCGGCTGGCGAGGCGCTGCTCGCGCCAGGCGCCGAGCAGGGTCTCCCCGAGGGCGGCGACGTCGACGGCGGGGGCGCCGTCCTCGTCCAGGCGCGCGTCGACCTCGGAGCCGAGGGAGTCGACCGGCGGCGTGGGCGCGATGGGGCCCGAGCCGGAGCGCCGGGCCCGCGTGCGTCCGGTGGCCGCCCGATCGGCGGCGTCGGCGGCGGAGCGGGGGTGGGGAGCGGTGCTGACCATGGTGTTCGTGTCCCTTCGACCGTCTGCGGTTCGGGCCGCTCCCGGTGCGTCGTGCGCCGGCGGGTGCGGCAGCGGAGGCGGTCCTCGCACGGTAGGACGCGCGGCGGCGCGGCGGAAACGTTCCGTCGCCCGGGCACAAACGGCGCCGGGTGGAGGCGGAAGCGCGTTGTCGGAACCGACCAGGCGGAGGCGGGGCGCGCGGAGGTTCCGGGCGGCGGCGTGCGGAGCGGAGGAGGGTGCGGCTCGGTGCGGAGGAAGGGGCGCCTCCGCGGGCACCGCATCGCTAGTCTCTCGTCATGAGTGAGCCGCCACTGCCTCCCCCTCCGCCGGCCCGGCCTCCGGTGCCCGCGTCGCCCACGGCCGGCCCCCCGGCTGCTGTCGGTGCGGCGGCCTCGGGAACGGCGGGAGCGTCGGGTACCCGGGTACCGGGCTCCGGGACGCCGGATGCGCCGGGCACGGCGGCCCCGACCCGGCCCCCCGCCCGAGTGTGGGACGTGGTGCTGACGATCGTGCTGATCCTCGTCGCCTCCGCGGTCACGCTGCTTCTGTCGTTCTTCGGGCTGTTCTTCGCGATGGCCAGCGACTCGTGCGGCGGATCGAGCGCCTGCGACATCGGCCTGATCGAGGGCGGGATGGTCCTCGCTGCGGGAGGAGTGTGGGTGCCGTTCCTCGCGGCAGTCGTCGTCTCGATCGTGCTGCTGGTGCGCCGCCGGCTGGCGTTCTGGGTACCGGTCGCGGGTCTGGCGGTCTCGTTCGGCTGCACGCTGATCGGCGGGTGGATGGCGTCGACGGGCGCCGCCGGCTGAGGACGATCCCGCTCGCCGCCGACGAAGGGCGGACGCCCGCCACGGCCGACAGCGCGGCGGCCGTGTCTCAGGACCGGATCAGTAGCTGTCCCAGCCGGGTTCCCAGTCGGGCTCGTCCGGCGGTACCCAGTCGTCCTCCGGCGGCTGAGCGGCGGACACCGGCGGACCGGACGACTCGCGGCCGAACGAGGGCTTCGCTCCTCCCGAGCGGGAGGACCCGCCACGGGCGGCCGACGCACGGCGCGGAGCGGGAGCCTCTTCACCGGGTTCCGGGACGGCGATCTCGGGGCTCTCCCCCGCGACGACGGCGAGCACGGCCTCTCCGTAGGTGAGCAGCTTCTTCTGGCCGACGCCGCCGATGATGCTGAGCGCGTCCATCGTCGCCGGCTCGGCCGTCGCGATCTCGCGGAGGGTCGCGTCGTTGAAGACGATGTAGGCCGGGACCGCCTGCGCGCGGGCCTGCGCGGCGCGCCACTCCCGGAGCCGCTCGAACAGCGGCTGAGCCTCACCCGACAGCTCGGCGACGGTGGACCGCCCGGAGCGGGAGGATCCGCTGGAGCGGGCCGGCTTCTCCGGCTCCTGCCGCAGCTCGACCTTGCGCTCGCCGCTGAGGACGGAGCCGGACGCGGGCGTGAGCACGAGCGTGCCGAAGCCGTCGTCGTTCACGCCGAGGAGGCCCTGCGCGAGGAGCTGGCGGGCGACTCCGCGCCACTGGGTGTCGCTGAGATCGGCGCCGATGCCCCAGGTGGCCAGGCCGTTGTGCTGGTGCTGGGTGGTGCGCGGCGTGGTCTTGCCGCGGAGGACGTCGATGATGTGCCCGGCGCCGAACTGCTGGTTGCGCTCGCGCTTGAGGCGGACGACCGTCGACAGGAACTTCTGCGCCGCGACGGTGCCGTCCCAGGAGGCGGGCGGCTCGAGGCAGGTGTCGCAGTTGCCGCAGGCCGTGCTCTCCTGGCCGAAGTAGGCGAGCAGGTTCACCCGGCGGCACTGGACCGTCTCGGAGAGCGCGAGCATCGCGTCGAGGTGCGCGGACATCCGCCGACGGTGCGCCAGGTCTCCCGGCGACTCGTCGATCATCCGGCGCTGCTGCACCACGTCCTGCAGGCCGTAGGCGAGCCACGCGGTGGAGGGCAGTCCGTCGCGGCCGGCGCGACCCGTCTCCTGGTAGTAGCCCTCGACCGACTTGGGCAGGTCGATGTGCGCGACGAACCGCACGTCCGGCTTGTCGATCCCCATGCCGAAGGCGATCGTCGCGCAGACGATGACGCCCTCCTCGCGGAGGAACCGCGACTGGGCGGCGGCGCGCACCCGCGAGTCGAGGCCCGCGTGGTACGCGACGGCGTCGAAGCCCGCCGAGCGCAGCGCCTCGGCCGTCGCCTCGACGCTCTTGCGCGAGAGGGCGTAGACGATGCCCGCGTCGTGCGCGTGCTCGCGCCGCAGGAAGTCGATCAGCTGCTTGCGCGGCTCGACCTTGTTGACGATCCGGTACTGGATGTTCGGGCGGTCGAAGCTCGAGACGAAGTGGCGGGCGGCGCCGAGGTGCAGGCGCGAGGTGATCTCGCGGTGGGTCGCCTCGGTGGCGGTCGCGGTGAGGGCGATGCGCGGGACGTCGGGCCAGCGCTCGGCGAGCTCGCCCAGTGCGAGGTAGTCGGGGCGGAAGTCGTGGCCCCACTGGCTGACGCAGTGGGCCTCGTCGATGGCGAAGAGGGCGATCCGGCCCCGGGCGAGGAACTGCTTCATGCCCTCGTTGCCCAGGCGCTCCGGGGCGACGTAGAGCAGGTCGAGCTCGCCGTCGAGGTAGGCGCGCTCGACGCGGCCGCGCTCGCCCGCGTCCTGCGTGGAGTTGAGGAACTCGGCGCGGACGCCGTTCGCGCGGAGGGCGTCGACCTGGTCCTGCATCAGTGCGATGAGCGGGGACACGACCACGCCGGTGCCGGGCCGCACGATGGCGGGGATCTGGTAGCAGAGGGACTTGCCGCCGCCGGTGGGCATCAGGACGACGGCGTCGCCGCCTCCGATGACCTGCTCGACGATGGCCTGCTGCTCGCCGCGGAACGAGCCGTAGCCGAAGACCTTCTCGAGGATCGCCTGCGCCTCGGAGGATCCGGATCCCGGGGCGCCGCTCGCCGCGTCGCTCCGGACGCCGCCGCGGGACTCCGCCGAGGGGTCGGCGAGCGGCGGGGCGGGGAGGGCTGTCGCGGTGGGCTCTGTCACCCGGGGAACTCTACCCGCCGCCTCCGACGCGGCCCCGGGGGTCCGCGGAACTGTGGAGAAGGGCTGGAGGGAGGGGGCTGGGGAGGCTGCTGCAGGGAACGTCGGGCGCTTCTGCGGCGTCCGGCTCAGAGGTCGGTGAGGGTGCGCGAGTCGCCGTCCCAGAAGCGGACGCCCGCGAGGCCGACGGTGAACGGCTCGCCGAGGAGGGGGACGGCGTCGCCGAGCTGCTCGGCGCGGAGGCGGCGCGAGACGCTGATGTGCGGCGTCCAGGCGCTCGGCAGCGAGGTGTCGACGCCGCCCGGAACGAGGCGCGTGGCGCGGTCGTGCAGAGCGTCGAGGGCGGGCGAGCGGACCACTCCCCAGGCGAGGACGAAGCGCCCGGCGTGCGGGAAGAGGAGGACGGCGCCCAGGTCGGCCGTCGCAGGCAGCGGACCGAGCGCGCCCGGCTCCGGGGCGGTCAGCTCGGGCCCGGCGACCAGGGTGAGGTGCGGGCGGTTGCTGGCCGACGTGTGCAGCGCGAGGCTCGGGATGCCGGCTGCCTCGAGCGCCTCCCACTGGCTGCGGACGCGAGCCTCCGACTCCGGATCGAGGAGGACTTCGAGGCTGCGCATGTCCACATTCTGCCGCGGCTCCTGTGTGAGGCCCTTCGCGGGTGCGCGCCCACTCGCGGGCGCGCGCTCCTCGCCCACTCCCGCGAGTGTGCAGAAGTCGTCGCACTCGCGAGTACGCAGAACTCGTCGCACTCGCGCTCGACTACGACAACTCTCGGAGACTCGACGCGCAGCCACTCGGGCGCCCCCGCGAGTGTGCAGAAGTCGTCGCACTCGCGCTCGACTACGACAACTCTCGGAGACTCGACGAGCAGCCACTCGGGCGCCCCCGCGAGTGTGCAGAAGTCGTCGCACTCGCGCTCGACTACGACAACTCTCGGAGACTCGACGAGCGGCCACCCGGGTGCTCCCGCGAGTGCGCAGGAGTTGTCGCACTCGCGCTCGAGTGCGACGACTTTCGAGTACTCGCGGGGGGCAGGGGCGGGGAGCGGAGAGCGGGCGAGCACCGCCTCCCCGCTCCCCGCTCCCGCGTCCGCGTCAGCCGATCGTCACGAGGGCGGCGAACAGCTCGGGCGCTCGGCGGTCGACGATCCGGCCGCCGACGCGGATGCCGACCAGCGCGAAGACGGTGCCCAGCACGAGGGCGGCCGCCAGTCCGATCAGGCCGAAGGCCGGGTCGCCGCCGATGAGCGAGATCGCGCCGAGGACGATCGACGGGAGCGCCAGCAGGCCGGTCGCGGCCATGCTCCCCAGCATCACGACGCTCGAGATCATCCCGGAGCCCGGCGGCGTCTTCAGCGGGCTGTCACCCGGCCCGGGCACGGGGTACACGACGAGCGACGAGGCGACGCTCGACACTCCGAACCCGCTGAGCACGAGGGCCAGCGCCATGCCCAGCACGGCCGGGATCGCGTCGGCGCGTCCCGCGTACAGCGCGGTGCCCACCGCCACGACGACCACGGCCGGGATGCCGATGATCGCGGCGGCGATGACGCGACCGGCGCGGTCGGCCGACCCCGTCATTCCGGAGCTCACGTGCGCCGCCCAGGCGGTGCCGTCGTACGACACGTCGGCGCAGAGGGTCACGCCGAAGATCAGACCGACGAGCACGGCCGAGAGCAGCACGAAGGTGTCGCCGCCGCTGCCGATCGCGGAGTAGAAGACCGCGAGGACGACGACGGCGGGGATGACGAGGAGCCCCCGGCTGTAGCGCGGGTCGCGCCACCAGTAGCCCAGGGCGCGCGCGGCGACGGCGCCGGTCGGGGTGCCGGGGAAGCGCCCGAACAGGCCCAGGCCCGCGGATCCGGAAGCGGAGTGCGCGCCGGACGCGGCGGGCTCCGCGAGCGCGTGCCGCAGCGCCCGGGCCCACGCCCAGACGAGGACGGCCAGCGTCGCGATCCCGATCAGCAGGCGCGCGACCGCCGCCACCCCGTCGCCCGCGACGACGGATCCCGGGACCGCCCAGATCGCGCCGAGCGGCGACCAGCCGAGGGCGCCCGCGATCACGGGCAGGACGTCCAGGCCGTCGCGGATCACGGTGGTCAGGCCGACGAAGAGCGGTCCGAGCAGGATGACGACGACGAGCACGACGCCGCCGATCACCTCGCGGTAGCGGCGGCTCGAGCCCAGGCCCGTGGTGAGCGCGCCGATCAGGCGGGACGCGACCACGCAGGTCGCGACGCCGATCACCGCAGCGACGAGGCCGGGCAGGATGCCGATCGGCCGGCTCCACCAGGCGGCGGCGGAGGCGAGCGCGCCGAGCGAGGTCACCACGCCGGGGATGCCCGCGAGGCCCGCGGCGGCGAGCCCGAGGAGGAGGGTCCTCAGCGGGATCGGGAACGTCGCGAGGGTGGGCAGGTCGAGGCTCTGATCGGAGCCGGACAGGAAGATCGGCCCGAGCACCCAGCCGAGGATCAGAGCGGAGCCGCCGAGCACGATCGCCACGTTCGCGAACGCCGGGTCCGTGCCTCCGAGCGCGACCAGCCCGGCCGCGACCAGGCCGAGCACCGCGATCGCGTAGAGGCCGCCGAGGATCACGCCGATCAGCTGCCACACGTTCCGCGTCAGCGAGTTGCGGAGCAGGAGCAGCCGCAGCCTCAGGAGATGCGCAACCATGCCGGGCCCTCCTGGTGGGTGCGGCCGCCGACCAGCTCGACGAAGCGCTCCTCGAGGCTGGAGCCGGCGCGGACCTCCTCGAGGGTGCCGGAGGCGAGCACGCGGCCGTCGGCGATGACCGCGACCCGGTCGCACATCCGCTCGACGAGGTCCATGGAGTGCGACGAGACGATGACCGTGCCGCCCGACGCGACGAAGCCGGTGAGGATGTCGCGGATGTTCGCCGCCGAGACCGGGTCGACCGACTCGAACGGCTCGTCGAGCACCAGGAGGCGCGGGGCGCGCACGAGCGCGCAGGCGAGCGCGATCTTCTTGGTCATGCCCGCGGAGTAGTCCACGACGAGGGTGCGGTCGGCCGGGTCGAGGCCGAGCAGGGCGAGGAGGTCGTCGGTCCGCTCGACGACGACGGAGCGCTCGAGCCCGCAGAGCAGGCCGTAGTAGGTGACGAGCTGGAGACCGGTGAGGCGGTCGAACAGCTTGACCCCGTCGGCGAGGACGCCGATCAGCCGCTTCGCCTCGAGGGTGTCCTTCCAGACGTCGACCTCGTGGATCGTGACGACGCCGCTGTCGGGGCGGAGCAGGGCCGTGGCCATCGAGAGGGTCGTCGTCTTGCCCGCGCCGTTGGGGCCCACGAGCCCGAAGAAGGAGCCGGCGGGGACGTCGAGATCGATGTCCTTCACGGCCTCCTTGTCGCCGAAGCGCTTGCGGAGGCCGCGGATCCGCAGGGCGACCTCGCCGTGGCGGCCGGAGGCCTCGGGGGCGGCCCACGCGGGGGTCGCGGAGTCGGTGCGCTCGGAGTCGGAGTGCTGGGCAGCGGTGCCGTCCGCGGCGGTGCGCGCGGCGGCGGAGCTCTCGGTGTCCGTGCCGTCCTGGGGAATGCCGGGGGGCGTCGTCCCGTCCATGTGTGTCCCTTCCGGGCCGCGGTGGGCGGCCGCTCGTCCACCCTAGGCAGGCGCTGCGGCCGGGGCATCCGTCCAGCGGTGGAGTCGCGCGGAACGCGCCGGCGCGACCCGGCAGCTCGGCGGGGCGGCGCGGAACGGGGCGGGATCAGTGCCGCACCGCAAGCTCGGCAGCCCGGCGGGGCGGAGCGGGATCTTCGCGGCACAGCGGCGCCGATGGTCCGGCGAGGCGGAGCGGGATCTTCGCGCCGCAGCGGCCCCGGCGGTCCGACAGGGCGGGGCGGGAGCACGGCCGCCTACGCTGGCCCCATGCCCACGCTCCTCCTCGTCCGGCACGGACGCACCACCGCGAACACCGCGGGGATCCTCGCCGGACGCACCGCCGGAGTGCGGCTCGACGACGTCGGACGGGCGCAGGCGGCGCGCACCGGGGAGCGGCTCGCAGCGGTCGAGCTCGCGACCGTGGTGTCGAGCCCGCTCGAGCGGTGCCGGCAGACCACCCGCTTCGTCCTCGAGCGGCAGACCGGATCGCCGGCGACCGTGATCGACAAGGGCATCACCGAGTGCGACTACGGCGACTGGTCGGGTCGCTCGCTGCGGGATCTCGCGACGGAGCCGCTCTGGGCGACGGTGCAGAACCAGCCCTCCGCGGTGGTCTTCCCCGGCGGCGAGGGGATGCTCGCGATGCAGGCCCGGGCCGTGTCGGCGATCCGCAGGCACGACGCGGCGGTGGCGGAGGAGCACGGGGCCGGCGCGGTGTGGGCGGCGGTGAGCCACGGCGACACGATCAAGGCGATCCTCGCGGACGCGCTCGGCATGCACCTCGACCTGTTCCAGAGGCTCAGCGTCGGACCGGCGTCGGTGTCGATCATCCGCTACGGCGCGGGGCGGCCCGAGGTCGTCGCGATGAACACGGACGCCGGGGACCTGGGCTGGCTGCGGAAGGCGGCCCCCGTGGCGGACGCCGCCGTGGGGGGCGGGGCGGGGCACGAGTAGGCGGGGGTTCGAGAGGCCCGCTTCGGGGCTTGATCGAGCGGCAGGGGTGCGGGTGCTCGGCGGTGCGGGATCTCGATGCGCCCGCTCCGGGCTCCCCGAGCAGCAGGAGGGGCGGGCTCCCCGAGCAGCAGGAGGGGCCGGGCAGCGGCGTGTCGAGACCCGTCCTCTCTCGACACGCCTCCACCTGAACGGGGAGCCCGACGCGCGCAGCCACTGCGGAGGCGGGCGCTCGTAGACTGAGGGCATGCCTCCGATCGTGCACGGATTCGACTGGCCCGATCGCGTCGTCGTGGGGACCGTCGGCTCACCCGGCTCGCGCTCCTTCTACCTCCAGGCCAAGACCGGGCCCCGCGTGGTCAGCGTCGGCCTCGAGAAGCAGCAGTCGGCCCTCCTCGCGGAGAAGATCGACGAGATCCTCGACCAGCTGATGACCGCCCAGGGCAACCCGGTCAGCGTCCCCGCCGGCACTCCCCCGGAGCTCGTCGACAACGATCCGCTCGACCAGCCCGTGGAGCCCGAGTTCCGCGTCGGCGGGCTCAGCCTCGGCTGGGACCCGTCCACCGCGCAGATCGTGATCGAGGCCTACCCGCTGACCGAGGCGGAGGACGACTCCGAGGAGGAGCCCGAGCCCACCGAGATGCTGCAGGTGAAGATCCCGGTCGGGACGGCGCGCGCCTTCGCGAAGCGCACCCTCGAGGTCGTCGGCGCCGGACGTCCGCTCTGCCCTCGATGCGGCGAGCCGATGGATCCCGACGGGCACGACTGCCCGCTCGCATGAGCGACCCGGGCGGGCTCGACGGCGAGCTGGAGCTGGCCGGCCGGATCACGATCGCCTCGAACGCGACGTTCCTCGCGCAGCTCGGCGAGACGTCCGTCGTCTACAAGCCGATCTCGGGCGAGAAGCCGCTGTGGGACTTCCCGGACGGCGTGCTCGCGGGCCGCGAGGTCGCCGCGTACCTCGTCTCGGAGGCGCTCGGCTGGAACGTGGTGCCGCGCACGTGGCTGCGCGACGGTCCGCTCGGTCCGGGCATGGTGCAGCTCTGGCAGGACATCGATCCGGACCAGGACGCCGTCGACCTGGTGCCCGCCGACTCCGTGCCCGACGGATGGCGGCACGTCCTCGACGGCAGCGACGAGGAGGACCGCGACATCTCGCTCGTGCACGAGGACTCGACCGCGCTGCGCCGGATGGCCGTGTTCGACGTCGTCGCCAACAACGCGGACCGGAAGGGCGGGCACGTGCTCGCGCTGCCCGACGGCCACCGCTACGGCGTCGACCACGGGCTCACCTTCCACTCCGAGCACAAGCTGCGCACGGTCCTCTGGGGCTGGATCGGCGAACCGCTGCTCGAGGAGGAGCTGACGGCGCTGGCGCTCCTGCGCGCGCAGATCGACGGCCCGCTCGGCGAGGCGCTCTCGGAGCTGCTCACCGAGGACGAGGTCGCCGCCTTCGCGAAGCGCTGCGAGAGGCTCGGCTCCTTCGGCCGCTTCCCCGGCCCGCGCGGCGGAATGCCGTCGGTGCCCTGGCCTCTGTTCTGACGCGTTCAGGACTCAGGACGAACGTCTCCGGAGCGGCCGGTTCGCGCCGATCCCGAGGTCCGGCAGCGAATCCGTCCTGAATCGTGAACGGCTCATCCGGCGTGCGGACGGCTCAGAAGCTCCAGCCCCGGCCGAACAGCTCCTCGCCGGGCGTCCCGCCGCCGCCCGGACCCGCGCCGCGAGCGCCGAGGTAGGAGGAGACGACGGCCGCGCCGAGGTCCTCCGCCTCCGGGTTCACCACCGAGCCGCCGACCCGGCGGGCGAGCGAGTCGATGAAGCGCGCGAGGCCCGGGTCGTCGCCCAGGCGGAAGAACGTGGTGTGCGCGCCCAGGCGGAGCGACGCGTCGAGCTCGCGGACCGAGACGGCGACGGTCAGCGGGTCGGGCGGGTAGTCGAAGAAGACGCCGCCGTCGGGCTCGAGGTGCGCGGTCGGCTCGCCGTCGGTGACGATGAGCAGCACCGGCTGCGCGTTCGGGTGCTTGCGGAAGTGCCGGTTGGCCAGCAGCAGCGCGTGGTGCAGGTTCGTGCCCTTGTCCCACTCCGCGTCCAGGCCCACCAGCTGCTCGACGTCCATCACCTCGGCGCGCCGGCCGAAGGCGACGAGCTGCAGCGCGTCCCCGCGGAACCGGCTGCTGATCAGGGTGTGCAGGGCGAGCGCGGTGCGCTTCATCGGCACCCAGCGGCCGTCCATCGCCATCGAGAACGAGGTGTCGACGAGGAGCGCGACACAGGCCTGCGTGCGCGCCTCCGTCTCCTGCACCTCGACGTCGTCGATCCGGATGCGCACGCCCGAGCCGACCGGTCGGCCCTCGCCGGCCGTGCGGGTCAGGGCGTTGGTCACCGTGCGGGGGATGTCCCAGGCCTCGGTGTCGCCGAACTCCCACGAGCGCGTCGCTCCGGAGCGCTCGCCCGCCGCGCCTGCGCGCCGGACGTCGCGGGCGCCCTGACGGCCGGAGACGGTCTCGGCGATGTCGCGCAGGAGCGCCCTGCCCAGCTGGCGCATGGCCTTCGGGCTGAGGGCGAGGCGGCCGTCGGAGCCGCGGCGCAGGGTTCCGGAGTCGCGCAGTGCCCGCTCCAGGCGCTTCAGCGTCTGCGCGTCGACGGAGGCGTCCTCGCCCAGGCGCTTCGCCAGCAGGTCGAGGTCGAGGTCGTCGAGGGAGGAGCGGTCCGTCTGCGCGAGCTGGTCGGCGAGGGCGTCGAGGTCGGCCAGCTCCTGGAACACGCCCGTCCCGTCGCCGAGTCCGAGCCCCTGCTCGCCGTCCATCCGCTCGGAGCCGCCCCAGTCCTCGCCGGGGCGGAGCCCCCGCAGGGTCTCGTCGAGGCGGCCGAGGGACTGCAGGAGCTCCGGCGTACCGAAGGCCTGCTGGGCGAGGGCGTCGAGCTCGGCGCGCTGCTCGGCGGTCATCGAGTTGCGCATCCGCTGGGCCGCGGCCGCGCGGGCGGCGAGCGCGTCGATCAGCTCGTCCACCGACTCCGGGCCCTCGGGGAAGTACTCGCCGTGCTGCTCCAGGAAGGCGTCGAACTGCTCGGGGGTGTCCTCGCCGCGCGCGTGCGCCTCGAGCAGCTCGTTCAGGTCGCGGAGCATCGCGTCGATCGCGGCCCGGTCCTCCTCGCTCGCGTTCTCGAGGGCCTGCTTCATCCCCTCGAAGCGCTGGTCGAGCATCTCGCGGCCCAGGAGCTCGCGGATCCGCTCGAAGTCGGCGCGCGCCTCGGGGCTCTGCCAGCGGTAGTCGCTCAGCTCCGAGACGGCCGCGGCCGGTGAGGGCGGGAGGCTCTCGAGCTGGATCTCGGCGAGCGCGCGGTCGCCGTCGTCCATCTGCGTGTCGCGGGCGAGCTGCTTGCGCTCGGCGAGGACGGCCTTGTCGAGGAGCTCGCGGATCTCGCGGAGCGTGCCGTCGAGGTTGTTCTTCTGCGTGAGCTCGCGACGTCGCTCGGCGACGCGGGCGGCGAGGTCGTCGAGGCCCTCGCGGTCGCGGGCGCCCCGGCGGAGGAACTCGCGCAGGGCGCGCTCGGGCGAGGTGCCGCCCATCACGTCCTCGCCGATCGCGTCGAGGGCCTCCTTCAGGTCGACCGGAGGGGCGAGCGGATCGGGCCCGCCGTCGTACTTCGCGTAGCGCGCATCGCGCTTCAGCCGGCGGTTGCCGCGCGGAGCATCAGCCATAGACGGCCTCGCCCCCGCCCGTCTCCTTGCTCAGCTTCCGCGAGAGGTAGAGGCCCTCGAGGGCGAGCTCGACCGCTCCGGCGCGGCGCCCCTCCCCCACGGCATCGAGGCGCTCGGCGACCTCGTCGTAGACGCGGGCCTCGCCGAGCAGCGGCAGGCCGGCCAGGAACTCGCGGGCGGTCACCTGCTCGCCGGTCGTGATCATCGCGCCGTTCTCGACCGCCTCGACGAGCGGCCCGAGGTCGACCCCGCGCAGGTGGGCGCGGACGGTCTCGGCGGTCGCCTGGCGGAGCAGGTGGTCGAGGATCTCGTCCTCACGGCCTTCCTCCCCCGACTCGAACTCGATCTTGCCGCCGAGCACGTCGACGGCGGTCTCGAGGTCGATGGGGCGGGCGACCGCCTCCTCCTCGCCGCGGCGGGTGGCGCGGTGCAGGGCGGCCGCGGCGATGGTCTCGGCGCCGGCGATGGCGAAGCGGGCGCTGACGCCGCTGCGCTGGTCGACCGAGCTCGACTCGCGCAGGGCCCGCGTGAAGCGGGCGAGGATCTCGATGAGCGCGTCGGGCACGGTCGCGACGAGGTCCGCCTCCTGCCGGATGACGGCGACCTCGTCGACGAGCGCGGTCGGGTAGTGGGTGCGGATCTCGGCGCCGAAGCGGTCCTTCAGCGGCGTGATGATGCGGCCGCGGTTCGTGTAGTCCTCCGGGTTCGCGCTCGCGACGACGAGGACGTCGAGCGGGAGGCGGAGGACGTAGCCGCGGATCTGGATGTCGCGCTCCTCCATCACGTTGAGCATGGCGACCTGGATCCGCTCGGCCAGGTCCGGCAGCTCGTTGATCGCGACGATGCCGCGGTGACTGCGCGGGATGAGGCCGAAGTGGATCGTCTCGGGGTTGCCCAGGCTGCGGCCCTCGGCCACCTTCATCGGGTCGACGTCGCCGATGAGGTCGGCGACGCTGGTGTCGGGGGTGGCCAGCTTCTCGACGTAGCGCTCCTCACGGGGCTTCCACGCGACGGGCAGGTCCTCTCCCAGCTCCTCCGCGCGGCGGCGGCTCTCCGTGGTGATCGGCTCGTAGGGGTGCTCGCCGAGCTCGGATCCCTCGATGACGGGCGTCCACTCGTCGAGCAGGCCGACGAGGGTGCGCAGGAGGCGGGTCTTGCCCTGGCCGCGCTCGCCCAGCAGGACGATGTCGTGGCCGGCGATGACGGCGCGCTCGACCTGCGGGATGACCGTCTCGGCGAAGCCGTGCAGGCCCGGCCAGGGGTCGCGGCCCTCGCGCAGGGCGTCGAGCAGGTTGTCGCGGATCTCGGTGCGGAGGCTCTTCTGCACGTGCCCGGAGGCACGGAGCTGGCCGAGGGTCTGGGTCGTCGGGCGCATCACCTCGGCAACGCTACGCCGCAGGTCCGACACGTGGTGGAGGTGCGGCGTATTCGCGGCGCGGGCTTGCGCGGGCGCGCTTCGAGGCACCGCTGGGCAGGCGGGGCACCGCTGTGGAGGCGGCGTCGCGGCGAGGCGCGCGGCGTCTCGGCGGGCGGGTGGCGCGGGGAGCCGCGGACGGCTCAGCGCTCGAGGCGCGGGGCGGCGGCGAGCAGGCGGCGGGTGTACTCCTCCTGCGGCGCGGCCAGGAGCGACGCGGCCGGACCCGCCTCGACGATCCGGCCCTCGCGCATCACGGCGATGCGGTCGCTCATGTGGGCGATCACGCCGAGGTCGTGCGAGATGAGGAGGAGGGCGAGGCCGTGACGGCGCTGCAGGTCGTCGAGCAGGTCGAGGATCTGAGCCTGCACCGACACGTCGAGGGCGGAGACGGGCTCGTCGCAGATCAGCACGTCGGGGCGCGTCGCGAGCGCCCGGGCGATCGAGACGCGCTGGCGCTGACCGCCGGAGAGGGTCCGCGGCGAGCGCCGCTCGAGGGCGGGGTCGAGTCCCACGCTCTCGAGCAGCGCGGGCACGGAGGCGGTGCCGGCGTCGCGGAGGAGGCGGCCGACGCTCCAGCGCGGGTCGAACGAGGAGAGGCTGTCCTGGTAGACGGCGCCGATCCGCGGGCGGCGGGGACGGCGGGAGCGCTCCGTCACTGCGGACCACGGCTCGCCGAACAGCTCGACGGCGCCTGCGTCCGGACGCCGCAAGGCCAGCACGAGCCGGGCCACCGTGCTCTTGCCCGATCCGGACTCCCCGACGAGCCCCACGGTCTCGCCGCGTCGCAGCTGGAGGTCGACGCCGTCGACCGCGACCCGCACTCCTCCGCCGGGCAGCGCGAAGCGGGCGGCCAGACCGCGGGCCGCGACCACGACCTCGCCGGGGGCGTCGGGCGGGGTGGCCGGGGCGGTCGGGTCGGTGAGCCGGGAGCCGCGCGGGCGCCCCGCGGGGACGGCCGCCACGAGCGCGCGGGCCTCGGCGCTGCGGGGCGCGCGCAGCACCTCGGCCGCGGTCCCCTCCTCCACCACGCGGCCGTCGGCCAGCACGAGGATGCGGTCGGCGAGGCCCGCCACCACGGCGAGGTCGTGCGAGACCAGGACGAGCGCCCGGCCGCGCGCCTTCTGCTCGGCGAAGAGCTCGAGCACCCGGGCCTGCACGGTGACATCGAGCGCGGTGGTCGGCTCGTCGGCGACGAGCAGCGGCGGGTCGAGCGCCACGGCCGCCGCGAGGAGGGCGCGCTGGCGGAGCCCGCCGGAGAGGTCGCCGGAGCGCTCGCGCATCCGCTCGGCCGGCTCCGGCATGCCGACGCTCGCCAGGGCCTCGATCGTCCGCTGTGCGCGCTCGGCCGCGGGCGGGCGGCCGTGGAGGCGGAGCACGTCGCCGATCTCGCGGCCGATCGGACGCAGCGGGTCGAGCGACAGCAGCGCGTCCTGCGGCACGAAGCCGACGGATCCGCCGCGCAGCCGCCGCAGCTCCCGCTCGCCCGCGCCGACCACCTCGGTCCCGCCGACGCGGACGCTCCCGGTCACGGCGCCTCCGCTCAGTCCCAGCAGCGCTCGCGCAGTGACGCTCTTGCCCGACCCGGACTCGCCGACGATCGCGACGCACTCCCCCGGCTCCACGCGGAGCGAGACCCTGTGCACCACCTCGACGCCGTCGAAGGCGACCCGGAGCCCGTCGACGACGACCGCGCTCACCGCGCACCCCTCAGACGCCCGCCGAGGACCGTCGTCGCGATCGTGGTCAGCACGATCGCCAGTCCCGGGAACACGGTCAGCCACCACGCGCTCGCGAGATAGGTGCGGCCCGCCGAGAGCATCGCGCCCCACTCCGGCGCGGGCGGCTCGGCGCCCAGACCCAGGTAGCTGAGGGCCGAGGCCCAGACGATCGCCTGGCCGACGCCGAGGGTCGCCAGCACGGCGAGCGGCCCGAAGGTGTTGGGGAGGACGTGACGGAGGAGGATGCGGACCGGCCCGTGCCCCAGCACCCGCGCCGCCTCGACGTAGCCGGAGTCGCGGATGCCGAGCAGCTGCGTGCGCAGGATGCGGGCGTAGCCCGGCGCGGTGGAGAGGCCGACCGCGATGGTGGCGGGGACGACTCCGGGGCCGGTGACGACGATCACGAGCAGCGCGAGCAGGAGTGCGGGGAACGCGAAGAGCACCTCGAGCACGCGGCCGATCACTCCGTCGACGACGCGGCCGCCGAACGCCGCGACCACCCCGAGCACCGCGCCGAGGACGAGTCCGATCGCGGTGGCGCTGGCGCCGATCAGCAGGGACGCGCCCGCCCCCGCGATGAGGCGGCTGAGGACGTCGCGGCCGGACTCGTCGGTGCCGAGCAGGTGCGCGGCGCCCGGCGGGGTGAAGGCGTCGCGCGGGGCGACGGCGAGCGGATCGGAGGGGGCGAGCAGCCCGGGCGCGACGGCGGCGAGCAGGAGCAGCACGACGAAGACCGCGGCCAGCACCTCGCCCGCGCGGAGGCGGGACGCGCCCCGGCGGAGCGGGCGGGCGGCGCGCAGCTCGAGCTCGCTCACGCGACCGCCTCCCGCCGTGCCAGACGCGGGTCGATCACGCGCGTCAGCAGATCGGTGGCGAGGGTCACGACGATGTACGCCACCGCCGTGACGAGCACGACTCCCGTCACCACCGGCACGTCACGGACCGTCACCGCCGCGAGCAGCGTCCGGCCGAGCCCCGGCCTCGCGAAGATCGTCTCGACCACCACGGCCCCGCCGATCAGGTAGCCGAATGCCCAGCCCGAGAGCGAGACCCCCGGCAGCACCGCGTGGCGCAGCGCGTGGCGGGCGCGGACGCCGAGCTCGCCCTCGCCGCGCGCCCGGGCGGCGAGCACGAACGGCGACTCCAGCGCGTCGAGGAGGGAGCGGCGCATCACCTGGCCGAGGAAGCCCGCCAGCGGGATCGCGAGAGTGAGCGTCGGCAGCACCAGCCCGGCGGGCGACCCGGTGCTGACCGGGGGCAGCCAGCGCAGCGCGGTCGCGAAGACGGCGATCAGCACGGTCGCCAGCCAGAAGTGCGGAAGCGCGGCTGCCGTGAGCTCGAGGCCGGAGCCGACCGCGGCGGCGAGCCGGCCGCCCCGGGTCGACCAGAGGGCGGTCGCGAGCGCGAGGATCCACGCGGCGGTCAGCGCGAGCACGGCGAGCAGGAGAGTGCCGGGCAGCTGCTCGCCGAGGATCTGCGCGACCGGGGTGCGGAGGGAGTAGGAGGTGCCGAGGTCGCCGCGCGCGAGCCTGCCGAGCTGCACCAGGTACTGCACGAGGAGCGGCTGATCGAGTCCGTACTGCTCCCTCACCGCGGCGAGCGCCTCGGGCGACGCCTGCGACCCCGGACCGCCGAGGATCGCCTGCGCCGGATCGCCGGGGACGAGGCGGATGAGCACGAAGACGGCGGTCGCGACCGCCCACAGCACCACGAGGGCGCCGCCGAGGCGGAGGAGCACGCGGCGGATCATGCGGGCGGTCTTCCTCTCCGGTCGGGGCAGTGGGCGGGGTGCGGCGGGGTCCGCTCTCTCCGGAGCACGGGGTCTCGAGGCTCTGCCCGCGGCGGCCGCTCGACGGCATGAGGCGCGGAGCCACAGGACCCGCGCCTCAGCGATCACTCCAGGGCCGGGTCAGACCCAGGCGTCGGCGAACCAGGGGGTCGACACGGTGTCGAGGGCGACGAGTCCCTGGACGGCCGACCGGTGCAGGTAGTGGTTCTGCTGGTCGTAGAGCGGCAGGATCCAGTAGCCCTCGAGGACGATCCGCTGCGCCTGCTCGTACAGGTCGGCGCGGGCGTCCTCGTCGGTCGTGGCGCTCGCCTGCTCGAGCAGCGAGTCGAGAGCGGGGTCGGCGATCTGCGCGTGGTTGGCGAAGTAGCCGCTCGGCGCGGGGGTGATGCCCGAGGAGGAGTAGAGGATCCGCAGCACGTCGGGCCCGACCTTCGTGTACGGGGCGCTCACCAGCTCGTACTCGTTCGACGCGAGCGCGGTGTACCAGCTCGACAGGTCGAGCAGGCTGATCCGCACGTCGAAGCCGAGGGTCTTCGCCGAGGCCTGGATCTGCTCGAACAGCGACTGCTCGGCCGGGATCGACTGGTTGGTGCTGACGGGGAAGCGCAGCGTCAGCGGCGTGCCGTCCTTCTCGCGGATGCCGTCGCCGTCCGAGTCGACCCAGCCGGCCTTCTCGAGCAGATCCTCCGCGGCGGTCACCTCGGAGTCGGACCCGGCGTCCTCGAAGAGCGACGGGTCGGAGTACGCGGTCGCCTCGCGGCTGGACAGCGGAGAGGAGGAGCGCTCGGCCGTCCCGAAGAAGAGGGAGTCGATCGCGTCGTTCACGCCGACGCCGCGGACGAACGCCTCGCGGACGGACTCGTCGTCGAACGGCGCCTGGCCGGAGTTGAGCTCGAGGCGGTTGACCGAGCCCGGCCGCGGCGCGTCGAGCTCGACAAGGTCGGAGGCTCCGGTCGCGGCCTTCAGGGTGTCGGGCTGCGCGTTGTCGAGCACGTCGACCTCGCCCGACTGCAGCGCCGCGTAGCGGGTGGCGGAGTCGGGGATGAAGCGCCAGGTGATGCTCGCCAGGTGCGCGGGGCCCTCGTGGCCGTCCCCGGTCGGGCCGGTCGACGCGTCGTAGGCCTCGTTGCGGGTGAGGGTCACGTGGTCCTGCTTGACCCATTCCGAGACGGTGAAGGGGCCTGTGCCGACGGGCGCCTCGCAGTTGGCCTCCTCGCCACGCGCGATGCCGGCGGGCGACTCGATCGCGGTCCACGGCTGCGCGAGCGACTCGAGCAGCGCACTGTCCGGCGCGGTCAGGGTGAAGCGGGCGACGGTCGGCGAGACGGCCGTGACGGAGGCGACCTTCGCCACCGCGAGGTAGCCGGTGGAGGACTTGGTCGCCGGGTCCTGGAGGTGCGCGATGTTCGCGGCGACCGCCTCCGCGTCGAGGGCGGTGCCGTCGGTGAAGGTCACGCCCTCGCGCAGGGTGAAGTCGTAGCTGAGCGCGTCGTCCGAGACGGTCCACGACTCGGCCAGCCACGGCGTGATGGTGCCGTCGGCGTCGCGCGAGACGAGGGACTCGAGCACCTGAGTCGCGAGGAGCGCCTGCGGGTAGTTGCCGCCGACGTGCGGATCGAGGCAGGTGGGCTCGGCGTCGCCGGACGCGTAGGTCAGCGTCCCGCCGTCGACGGGGGTGCTGGAGGCGTCGCGCGTCTCGGCGGTGCAGCCGCTGAGCAGGAGCGCGGCGGCCGCGACGGCGGCGGGGAGGGCGAGGAGGCGGGGGCGCAGCGGCATGACGTCTTTCGTGGAGGGGTCGGAGGCGTTCGCGTTTCTTGGACGCGACCCAGGAAACGCTAGCAGGGCGTGGAGGCGGCGGACGGGGATCGCACGGATCCGTGGAGGAGTGCCCGGATCCCGCGCTGGGGAGGGACGAATCGCGCTGGCGGAGATCTCTGACGCGCCAGGCCGCGGAGATCGGCCCCCTCTCTCCTACTGTCGGTGCATGACCTCCGCCGTGCTCGCCCTCCTGTTCGGCTCCGCCGTCGCCCTCGTGGGGCTCGTGCCCTGGGCCGCCCTGCAGTACCGGCGTCGCGGAGTCCTCGGGATCGGCAACGCGGTGCTGGCCTTCGCCGCCGTGGTCTACGCGCTCGCCCTCGTCACCTACACGCTCCTCCCCCTGCCCGACGAGGCGACGGTCGCCGCCGCCTGCCGCACCGGATCGGGTCCGCAGCTGCGCCTGTTCGCCTTCGTCGGCGACATCGCGAAGGAGGGCGGGATCGACGGGCCCCGCGCACTGCTGACGAACCCCGCGTCCGCGCAGGTGCTCCTGAACGTCGTCTTCTTCGTCCCCCTCGGGATGCTCGTCCGCCATCTCGCCCTGCGCGGGCGCCTCGTCGCCGGGCTGATCGGGGGCACCGTCGTCGGCTTCGCCGTGTCGCTCCTCATCGAGGTCACGCAGCTCACGGGCGACTGGTTCCTCTACCCGTGCGCCTACCGGCTCTTCGACGTCGACGACCTGCTGGCCAACACGGTCGGCGCCCTGCTCGGCACCCTCCTCTCCCCCGTCCTCCTCGTCTTCACCCGCCGGACCGAGGGCGCGGTGCCGGAGCTGGCCCGCCCGGTCACGATCCGCCGCCGCGCGTTCGGCATGTTCTGCGACGTGCTCGCGCTGAGCCTGATCACGGGCGCGCTCGTCTCGGTCACCGGGATCGGCCTCGTGCTCGCGGGGGTGGACACGCGGTCGAGCCCCGGGGACGTGGTCCTCGGAGCCCTGCCGTTCGCGGCTCCGCTGCTCCAGCTGGTGATCGTGCTGCGGTCCGGGCGGACCCTCGGCGAGACGGTGGTGCGCCTGCGTCCCGAGCCGCGACCGCTCCTCCGGCAGCGGCTCGTGCGCTGGGCGGCGGGATCGGGCGGCTGGTCGACCCTGCTCGCCGTCGAGGGCGGGTTCTGGTCGCTGCTCGCCTTCGTCCTCGCGGCGGCCGCCGTGATCGGCCTGTTCACGACCCGGGGCCACCGGGGGACGGCGAACGCGCTGGCGCGCCTCGATGTCGTGGACGAGCGGGCGGCGGCGCCGTCGGCCGTCCGCGAGACGGACTGAGAGGAGCCCGCCGGCCGCCTCGGCGGGCCGCCGATCAGACCGCCGCGCGGAGCCCCTCGACCAGGTCGTGCTGCGCCTCGCGGCCGACCCGCGTGGGCACGAGCGGGTACACGTGCACCTGCCCGACGGCCT
Source organism: Rathayibacter sp. AY1B5 (assembly GCF_002932795.1). Classification (NCBI taxonomy): domain Bacteria; kingdom Bacillati; phylum Actinomycetota; class Actinomycetes; order Micrococcales; family Microbacteriaceae; genus Rathayibacter; species Rathayibacter sp. AY1B5. The sequence goes on along the minus strand of NZ_PSWM01000011.1, from coordinate 32,266 downwards.
CGTGCAGCTCGAACGGGACCCCGGCGGCCGCCGCCCGCTCGGCCAGCACGTGCGCGTCCGGGTTGAGGACGTCGCGCGTGCCGGTGAAGACGGTGAGCGGACCGAGGCCCGCCAGGTCTCCGAACAGCGGGCTGACCACGGGATCGAGCAGGTCGAGGGGGCCGCGCCAGCTCTCGGCGAGGACGCGACCGCCCGGCGTGCCGAGCCACGGATCCGTCGGCTGCACCTCGGGGATGCGCGGGTTGCTCCAGGAGAGGTCGAGTGCGGGCGAGACGAGGGTGGTGCGCGGCAGGACCACCCCGTCGTCGCGCAGGGCGAGGGCCGTCGAGAGCGAGATCTGGCCGCCCGCCGAGTCGCCGGCGAGGCAGGTCGCGCCGTGCCGCTCCAGACTCCGCAGCACCAGAGAGCGGACGCCGTCGCGCGCCTCGAGCGCGGTGCCGAAGGGCACGAGCGGGTAGAGGGGGAGGGTCACCGCGACGGAGGCCTCGTCGGCGATGCGCGCGGCGAGCCACCAGTGCTGGGGCGCGATCTCGTTCACCCAGCCGCCGCCGTGGACGTAGACGACGCCGCCGCGGATCACCCTCGGGCGGATCGTGTAGACCGGCCAGGAGCCGACCTGCTCCACGTCGACGCGCACGCCGGGCCGGAGGCGGGGCGGCGGGCCGTAGGAGGCGGGACGGAGCGCACGCTCCCGGATACGGCGGCGGGCTCCCTCCGCGCTGACGAAGGTGCGGTTCGCGCGGGCGAGCCGGAGCGCGAAGGGGACGAGGGCATCGGGGACGACGAGCGGCATCGCCCGAGCATCGCGCACCCCGGTGCGCAGCGGCTGGGCGGCGGCGGACTCGGGCTCCGTGGACTCGGCCGCGACGGACTCTGCCGCCGATCCGGGGAGGTCGGAGGACTCGGCGCGGGCATCCGCGGACGGAGCATCGGGCACGCGCTCGACGCCCGGACACCCGCGCACACCACATCACCCGGACACCCCGCGCACAGCACGACGGCCCGGCCCGTGGAGGGAGCCGGGCCGGGGCCGCCGGTCAGAGCGGTGACTGCACGCCCGCGGAGCGCGGGGCGGCAGCGACCTCGCTGTCGGCCGGGCGCTGCGGGTCAGCGTCGCGCGGCGGAGCGGCCGGCGAAGCGCGTGTAGACGAGCAGGACGATGATCGCTCCGATGATCGAGCCGATGATGCCGGCAGGCTGGAAGAAGCCGTCCATCGGGTCGTGCTGGAAGATCAGGAAGCCGAGGAAGCCGCCGACGAACGAGCCGACGATGCCCAGCACGATGGTCATGCCGATGCTGATGCTCTGCTTCCCGGGGACGATGAGCCGGGCCAGCGCTCCTGCGATGAGTCCGACGACGATGAGGCTGATGATGAGACCGAGCATGGCGGTCGTCCTTCCGTTGTGCGGGCGGGGGCCCGCTGATCGGTTCCGCGGTTGCGGGACCGGTGACTACGCAACCACCCCGGAGGAGGCGCCGCTACACCCCTGGGGGTGTGCTCGCCCCGACGAGCCGTGCGGTAGCGTCCGACCATGACCCGCCGTGCGCCCCTCACCGTCGCGCTCGTCGACGACTACGACGTCGTCCTCACGGGCCTCGCGCACATGTTCGACCACTACCGCGACCGGGTGGTCGTCGCGGAGATCGACGCGAACGCCTCCCTCTCGGACCGGATCGACGTCGTCCTCTACGACTCGTTCGCCCAGCCGGAGTCGGACCACCACGAGATCGCGGAGCTGGTGCGCAACGAGCGGGCCGAGCACGTGGTCGTCTACACCTGGAACTTCGCGCCGACGCTCATCGCGGACGCCCTCGAGCAGGGCGTCCACGGCTACCTCTCCAAGACCCTGCCGGCGCGGGAGCTGGTGGCCGCGCTCGAGCGGGTGGCCGCGGGCGAGGTCGTCGTCAGCGACCCTCCGCGGCGGGCGGGCAGCGCGCCGGGCCTCGACTGGCCGGGCCGCCACGAGGGCATCACCGACCGGGAGTCGGAGATCCTCGCGCTCATCACGCAGGGCAAGAGCAACGCCGACGTCGCGGCTCTCACCTACCTCAGCCCCAACACGGTGAAGTCCTACATCCGCAGCGTCTACGGCAAGATCGGCGCGACCAGCCGCACGCAGGCCGTCCTCTGGGGCGTCGACCACGGCTTCACGCCCGACCACCACCGCATCGACCACTGGCTCGGCGGCCCCTGACCCGCGCCCGGACACCCTCCGAGAGATGCCGCTCGGGTCCGGGACACGCCGACGGACCCGTACTCACGCGGCCTCTCGCGGAGGAGGACGGGGGCGCACGCACCGCTACGGTGTGGCCATGCCCCTCGACCGCGCGCCGACCATCCGCGACGTCGCGGTGCGGGCCGGAGTGTCGTACCAGACGGTCTCGCGGGTGCTCAACGACAGCCCCCAGCTGCGGCCGCGCACTCGGGAGCGCGTGCTCGCCGCGATCGAGGACCTCGGCTTCCGGCCCAGCGCCGCCGCCCGTGCCCTGGCGACGAGCCGCTCCGGCCTGATCGGGATCCTCGCCGCCGAGAGCCACAGCTTCTACGGCACCGCCACGGCGATGGCCGCGATCGAGCAGGCGGCGCGCGACGCGGGCTACCGGGTGCCGGTCGTGAACGCGGCGCCGGACGCGGAGTCGCTGGCCGACGGCCTCGCCCACCTGCAGCGGGAGTCGGTCGAGGCGATCGTAGTCCTCGCCCCGCAGGAGCGCGCGCTGGAGGCTATCGAGAGCCTCGCGATCGGCGTTCCCTCGGTCACGCTCGGCGCGACGGACCGCGGCGCCGACTCCCTGCTCCTCGTCGACCAGGCGGCCGGAGCACGGCTCGCCACCGAGCACCTCGTCGGCCTCGGCCACACGCGCATCGCGCACCTCGCCGGTCCGCAGCACTGGGTGGAGGCGCAGGCCCGGCTCGAGGGCTTCGGCGCCGGGATGAGCGCGGCCGGCCTCGCGCCCGTCGCCGTCGTGGCGGGCGACTGGAGCGCCGAGTCCGGCTACCGCGCCGGCCTCCGCCTCCTCGCCGGGTCGCCCCTGCCGACCGCGGTGTTCGCCGGCAACGACCAGATGGCCCTCGGACTCCTGCACGCCTGCACCGAGCGGGGACTGCGTGTACCGGAGGACCTCAGCGTCGTGGGCTTCGACGACGTGCCCGAGGCGGCGCACTACCAGCCGCCGCTGACGACCATCCGCCAGGACTTCGCCGAGGTCGGCCGCCGCACGATCGGCGTCGTGCTCGCGGAGCTGCGCGGCGAGGAGCCCGCCGTCGACCGCCCGGTGGCGCCGGTGCTGGTGGAGCGGGCGTCGACGGCTCAGGCCTGAGCGCCGCCCCGCACCGGGGGCGGCCGCCGCCTCCTGACCGGCGCCCCGCCCCGACCCTCGTGCGGCCGCCACCTCCTGAGCTCCCGCCTCACCCCGCGTGCGGCAGCAGCACCTCCACGCGCCCCTCGCGCACCCGCGTCTCGAACCGCGGCTGCGGCGAGGTGGCCGGCCCGCGCAGCACCTCGCCGGTCTCGAGCGAGAAGGCGCTGCCGTGCCACGGGCAGGCGACGCACGCCTCCCCCGAGGCGTCCGCCGAGACCTCGCCCTCGTCGAGCGGGCCCGAGAGGTGGCTGCAGACGTTCGACAGCACGTCGATCCGCTCGCCCCGCCGGAAGGCCAGCAGGGGAAGGCCCGCGACCTCCCTCCTCACCGGCGTGCGCTCCGGCAGGTCCGCCAGGGCGCCGAGCTCCTGCCAGCCCGAGGGGAAGCGGTGCGGCACGTCCTCCGCGTGGTTCGCGCCCGCCGCCTGCCGGTAGCTGAGGTGGCCGCCCAGGTAGCCGCCGCCCGAGACGACGGCGAGCCCGAGCATCCCGAGCACCGTCCCGCTCGTGGTGCGCCCGCGGCGGCGCTGCACCCACGACGCGGCGTAGAGGCCCGTCGCGACCACGTTCGCCGCCGAGTGCACCAGCCCGACGCGGGTCTGCTGCTCGTGCAGCTCCGACCAGTCGGTGAAGCCGGAGGCGGCGGTCGGCAGGACGCTGATCACGCCGACGCCGACGAGGGTCCGCGCCGCGCGCTGGTTCCCCGGCAGCAGGTCGAGCACCGCCGCCGACACCCAGGCGCCGGTCGGCACGAGGACGAGCAGCGGATGGACGGGGTGGCCGACCGGGACGCCGTGCAGCACGTCCCGCACCGGCTGCGGCCGGACCAGGGCGTTCACGGCCCGCTTCACCCGGCCGACGAGCGGATCGAGGGCGGCGGCGTTCTCGAGGCGGGTGACGAGTCTGACGAGTCTGATCTCACGCACGCCTCATGCGACCAAGCGGGCGGCCCCGGCGGAAGGGGCTTGCGGCGGAGGAGCAGCAGTCGGACCCCGCCGGCCGGCCCCTCGCTTGCCGACCCCGAGCCGTTTCGCCTACGCTGACCCGGGGCTTTGTGAACGGTCACATCGCCCGAGCGAGGAGCATGATGGACCAGCGCAGGCCCACCCCCGCCGACGTGATCACGAGCGGCGCCACCGCCCTCGGCATCGAGCTCGGCTCCACCCGGATCAAGGCGTGCCTGGTCGATGCGGCCGACCCGTCCGTGGTCCTCGCGGTCGGCAGCCACGAGTGGGAGAACCAGTTCGTGGACCGCCGCTGGACCTACTCCCTCGACGCCGTCCACGCGGGCCTCCAGGCCGCCTACGCGGATCTCGTCGCGGACGCGCAGGCGCGTCACGGCGTGCAGCTCTCCTCCGTCGGAGCGCTCGGCGTCTCGGCGATGATGCACGGGTACCTCCCCTTCGATGCGGACGGCGGGCTGCTCGTCCCCTTCCGCACCTGGCGCAACACCAGCACCGGGCCCGCATCGGCGGAGCTCACGGAGCTGTTCGGCGCCAACATCCCGCTGCGCTGGTCGCTCGCGCACCTGCACCAGGCGGTCCTCGACTCCGAGCCGCACGTCGAGCGGATCGACTTCCTCACCACCCTCGCCGGCTACGTGCACTGGCGCCTCACCGGCGAGAAGGTCCTCGGAGTCGGCGACGCCTCCGGCATGGTCCCGACCGACCCGGCGACCCGCGACTACGACCAGCGCGTCGTCGACCTCTACGACGAGCGCGCGGCCGGCGCCGTGAAGCCGCTGCGCGAGCTGCTGCCCGCCGTGCTCCCCGCGGGCGCCGACGCCGGCTCGCTCACCGCCGAGGGCGCGCTCCTGCTCGACCCCACCGGCTCCCTCCGGCCCGGCGCCCCCGCCTGCCCGCCCGAGGGCGACGCCGGCACCGGCATGGTGGCGACCAACTCCGTCGCCCCGCGCACCGGCAACGTCAGCGCCGGCACCAGCATCTTCGCCATGGTCGTCCTCGAGGGCCCGCTGGAGAGCGTGCACCACGAGCTCGACCTCGTCGCGACCCCCGCGGGCGATCTCGTCGCGATGGTCCACTGCAACAACGGAGCCAGCGAGCTCGCCGGCTGGGTCGGCCTGTTCTCGCGGTTCGCCGCCGCGTCCGGCGGCCCCTCCGACAGCGACGCCGTCTACGGCACCCTCTTCGCCGAGGCGCTCGAGGGCGAGGCGGACGCGGGCGGACTGCTCGCCTACAACCACCTCGCGGGCGAGCCGATCGCCGGCCTGGTCGAGGGCCGCCCGCTCGTCGTGCGCACCCCCGACTCGCGCCTCACGCTCGCCAACTTCATGCGCGCGCAGCTCTACGGCGTGTTCGGCACGCTCGCGCTGGGCATGCGCGTCCTCGCGGGCGAGGGCGTCCGGATCGACGAGATGTTCGCGCACGGAGGCATGTTCCGCACCGCCGGAGTCGCCCAGCGCTTCCTCGCCGGCGCGCTCGACGCCCCCGTCTCGGTCGCCGCGACCGCGTCCGAGGGCGGCCCGTGGGGCATGGCCGTGCTCGCCGCCTACCGCCTGCAGAGCGGAGTCGCGCTCGACGCGTACCTGACGGATCAGGTCTTCGGCGACTCCGGCTTCGAGACCGTCGCCCCCGACGCGGACGACGTCGCCGGCTTCTCCGCCTACCTCGAGCGCTACCGCGCCGGCCTCGCCGTCGAGCAGACCGCCGTCGAGACCCTCACCGACCCGCAGAACCAGGGAGCCACCGCATGACCACCCAGACCCCCGCCGTCGAGGAGGCGATCGCCCGCGTCCGCGAGGACGTCGCGCGGCTGCACTCCGAGCTCGTCCGCTACGGCCTCGTCATCTGGACCGGCGGCAACATCTCGGGCCGCGTGCCCGGCGCCGACCTCTTCGTGATCAAGCCCAGCGGCGTCTCCTACGACGACCTCGCGCCCGAGAACATGATCCTCTGCGACCTCGACGGGAACGTCGTCCCCGGCACCCCCGGCAGCGACCGCAGCCCCTCCAGCGACACCGCGGCGCACGCCTACGTGTACCGCGAGATGCCCGAGGTCGGCGGGGTCGTGCACACGCACTCCACCTACGCGACCGCGTGGGCGGCCCGCGCCGAGTCGATCCCCTGCGTCATCACCGCGATGGCCGACGAGTTCGGCGGGGAGATCCCCATCGGCCCGTTCGCGATCATCGGCGACGACTCCATCGGCCGCGGCATCGTCGCGACCCTCAGCGGGCACCGCTCGCGCGCGGTCCTGATGCAGAACCACGGCGTCTTCACCATCGGCAAGGACGCGAAGGACGCCGTCAAGGCGGCCGTCATGGCCGAGGACGTCGCCCGCACCGTGCACCTCGCGCGCCAGGGCGGCGAGCTCGTCCCCATCCCGCAGGAGTCGATCGACGCCCTGTTCGACCGCTACCAGAACGTCTACGGACAGAACCCCACCGGAGCCATCGCATGAGCGTGTACCAGAGCATCATCCCCGACCTCGCCACCCGCACCGTCTGGTTCCTGACCGGCAGCCAGGACCTCTACGGCGAGGACACCCTCCGCCAGGTCGCCGAGCAGTCGCAGGCCGTCGTCGCGCAGCTGAACGAGGCGGGCGCGATCCCCGTGACCGTCGAGTGGAAGCCGGTGCTGAAGAGCTCCGACGCCATCCGCCGCACCATGATCGAGGCGAACTCCGACGACTCCGTCGTGGGCGTCATCACCTGGATGCACACCTTCAGCCCCTCGAAGATGTGGATCCACGGCTTCGACGCGCTCGCCAAGCCGCTGCTGCACTTCCACACCCAGGCGAACGTCGCCCTGCCGTGGCAGGACATCGACTTCGACTTCATGAACCTCAACCAGGCCGCGCACGGCGACCGCGAGCACGGCTACATCCTCAGCCGGATGAGCGTGCCCCGGAAGACGGTCGTCGGCCACGCGAGCGACGCCCGCGTCACCGAGGCCATCGGCACCTGGTCGCGCGCGGCCGCCGGCTGGTCCGCTTCGCAGAGCATGAAGGTCGCCCGCTTCGGCGACAACATGCGCAACGTCGCCGTCACCGAGGGCGACAAGACCGAGGCCGAGATCCGCCTCGGCGTCAGCGTCAACACCTGGGGTGTGAACGAGCTCGTCGAGCGCGTCGACGCCGCGACCTCCGAACAGATCGACGCCCTCGTCGCCGAGTACCTCGAGAGCTACGACGTGGTTCCCGAGCTGCTCCCCGGCGGCGAGCGCCACGAGTCGCTCCGCTACGGCGCCGCGGTCGAGATCGGCCTGCGCTCGTTCCTGGAGGAGGGCGGCTTCGAGGCGTTCACCGACAGCTTCGAGGACCTCGGCGGGCTCCGCCAGCTCCCCGGCCTCGCCGTGCAGCGCCTCATGGCCGACGGCTACGGCTTCGGCGGAGAGGGCGACTGGAAGACGGCCGTCCTCATCCGCATCGCCGCCGTCATGGGCGCCGGCCTCCCCGGCGGCACCAGCCTGATGGAGGACTACACCTACGACATGACGCCCGGCGAGGAGCTCATCCTCGGCGCGCACATGCTCGAGGTGTCGCCGTCCCTGTCGTCGAAGCGCGCCTCGCTCGAGATCCACCCGCTGGGCATCGGCGGCCGCGAGGACCCGGTGCGCCTGGTCTTCACCGCCGACGCCGGTCCCGCCGTGGTGGTCGCCCTGAGCGACGTCCGCGAGCGCTTCCGCCTGGTCGCGAACAAGGTGCAGAACGTCGAGCCGCCTCAGACGCTGCCGCACCTGCCCGTCGGCCGCGCCGTCTGGCAGCCCGCCCCGGACTTCGGCACCAGCGCCGCCGCCTGGATCACCGCCGGTGCCGCGCACCACACGGTGATGACGACGCAGATCGGCCTGGAGGCGTGGGAGGACTTCGCCCGCATCGCCGGCGTCGAGCTCCTGGTGATCGACGAGTCGACCACCCTGCGCGGCTTCGAGGCCGACATCCGCTCGAACGCGGCGTACTACCGCCTCTCCCAGGGCCTGTAGATCCTGCGAGAACGGAACGGCCGGCTCCCCGCGGGGGCCGGCCGTTCCGTCGTTCCCGGCAGGCCGCCCGGTCCGCGCGGGGGGCCCGCCGCCGAGTCCGAGCGGGATCACGTCAGCAATCGAGGGCGGATCGCCCTCTCCGGCCCGTTCGGCGCCCGATACAGCATCCCGACCTCGGTTGCGGACGCGCTCGCGGCACGACGGAGGCCGGGGTGCCCGGACGGCCCTCCCGGGCGGTCGGTCCTCCCGGCCTCCGAGACGCAGGCGCGCCGGCGGGCGGTCAGTCGCGCGAGGTCGAGAACGCCGCGTCGAAGGCGTCGGCCGGCGGCGTGATCGCGTTGAGCCTCCGCACGAAGGCCAGGGCCTCCGGGGCGCCGTCAAGGCGGTCCATGCCGGCGTCCTCCCACTCGACGCTGGTCGGACCGGTGTAGCCGATCGCGTTGAGCGCGCGGAACACCGGCTCCCACGGGACGGCGCCGTGCCCGGTCGAGACGAAGGTCCAGCCGCGGCGCGGGTTCGCCCACGGCAGGTGCGAGCCGAGGACGCCGTTGCGGCCGTCGAGGTTGGTGACCGACTCCTTCACGTGCACGTGGAAGATGTGGTCGGCGAAGTCGAGCACGAACGCGACGCTGTCGAGCTGCTGCCAGACGAAGTGCGACGGGTCGAAGTTGAAGCCGAACGAGGCGCGGTGGCCGATCGCCTCGAGGGTGCGCTGGGCGGTCCAGTAGTCGTAGGCGATCTCGCTCGGGTGCACCTCGAGCGCGTAGCGGACGCCGACCTCCTCGAAGACGTCGAGGATCGGGTTCCAGCGGTCCGCGAAGTCCTGGTAGCCGGCGGCGATCCACTCGTCGGAGGCGGGCGGGAACATGGCCACGCCCTTCCAGATCGACGAGCCGGAGAAGCCGTTGACCTGCGTCACGCCGAGCGCGGCGGCGAAGCGGGCGGTGTCCTTGAGGTCCTGGGCGGCGCGCTGCCGGACGCCCTCGGGGTCGCCGTCGCCCCAGACGCGGTCGCTGAGGATGTCGCGGTGTCGCTCGTCGATCGGGTCGTCGCAGACCGCCTGGCCGGTGAGGTGGTTCGAGATCGCGAACACCTGCAGGCCGTTCGCGGCGAGCACGTCCTTCCGGCTCTGCACGTACTCCGCGTCGTCCCAGCGCGCCACGTCGATGTGGTCGCCCCAGCACGCGATCTCGAGGCCGTCGTAGCCCCACTCCCCCGCGAGGCGCGCCACCTCCTCGAACGGGAGGTCGGCCCACTGGCCGGTGAACAGGGTGATCGGTCGCGTCATCGCGGTGTCCTCACTCGAGTCGCCGCCCGGGTTGGCCCTCCGGGTGCCCTGGCGGCTAATTTGAAGTTCCACGCAACATATCAGGAGCACCCTGACGGAAGGAACGATCATCCGATCGATCGACCGCGCATCGTCGCGCGCCGCCCTCGCCACCGCCACTCCCGCCCCGACATGGGAGGACGGCCTGATCGTCGGCAGCGGCCGCGTCGGCGCCGTCGCGCACGGCCCCGCCGACTCCCTGACCGTCCCGCTCGCCCACGAGCGCTGGTTCCTCCCCGTCAATCCACGCCCCGACGCACCCGACCTCGCCGGTGTCCGCGACGAGCTGCGCGGCGCCCTGCTGGCCGGCGACTCCGACACCGGCACGGCCCTGCTCGCCCGCGCCGCCCGCGACAGCGGCTACGACGGCGGCCTGATCTGGACCGACCCGCTCGGCCTCTGCGCGACCGTCTCGCTGCGCACCCCCGGCGGCGTCGCCTCGGCGATCCGCCTGATCGATCCGCTCGGCGGCGAGGCCGCGGTGGAGTGGACCGACGAGAACGGCGGCCTCCACGCCGTGCGCATGCTCGCCCCGCACGACGGCGAGGGCGTCCGGCTGGCTCTGGAGTCCTCCGCGGACACCGTCGTCACCGTCGAGCTCGCGCTCGGAGCCGGCGAGGCGACGTCGTTCGACACCGGCGTGCCCGACGCCTCGGCCGTGGTCTCGTCGCACGTCCAGGGCGGCTCCTCCGGGGTGCTCACCGCCGAGGCGGGCGAGGGTCCGACGGCGATCCGCGCCGTGACGCGGGCGACGAGCGGAGCGACGTGGCGCGTGGCCGGGGGCGCCGCCGTCTCGGACGTGGAGCTCTCCGCGGGGGTCGCCCGCGTGCTGCGGCTGGACGTCGCGATCGGCGCGGCTCCCGACGCCTCCGCCGACCTCTCGTGGGAGGAGCTGCGCGACGCTCAGCGCGAGGGGCACGGCCGGCTGGTCGGCGCCTCCGTGCTCGACCTCGACGGCGCCTCCGACGCGGAGCTGACCGAGGACCTGTGGGACGCCGCCCGTTCCGGCGACGCGGGCGCCCGCCGCCGCGTGGTCGAGCTGGCCTGGCTGAGCGGCCGGGCGAACATCGTCGCGTCCACCGGCGAGCTGCCGCCGACGCTGCAGGGCGTCTGGCAGGGGACCTGGCGGCCGGCGTGGTCGGCCGACTACACGCTGAACGGCAACGTCCAGAATGGCGCGATGGCGGGCATGATCCCGACCGGCACCCCCGACCTCGTGCTCTCGCTGCTCGAGCTGCTCCTCCCGCACCTCGACGACTACCGCGACAACGCGCGCCTCGTCTACGGGGCCGAGGGGATGCTCCTCCCGTCGCGGATGTCGACCCACGGCCGCGCCGACCACTTCTCGGAGCACTACCCGCACCTCTTCTGGACCGGCTGCGGCGGCTGGGTGCTGCGCCTCGCCGCCGACGTGGTCGCCGCGACCGGCGACCGCTCGATCGTCGACGACCGCCTGTGGGAGCTGGCCGAGGGTGTCCTGCGCTTCGCCGAGACCGCGACGGTGGTCGTCGACGGGGTGCGGCGGATCGTCCCCTCCTACTCACCCGAGAACACCCCCGGCGGGGAGCGGGTGCCGACGGCGGTCGACGCGACGATGGACGTGGCGGTCCTCCGCGACGCTGCCCGCGCGACCGCGCTGCTCGGACGCGCCCGCGGCGACGACTCCCTCGACGCCCGCTGGTCGCAGGTGGTGGTCGACCTGCCCGGGTACCGCGTGGCCGAGGACGGCACGCTCGCCGAGTGGATCGATCCGCGCTGGGGCGAGGAGATCGCGCACCGGCACGCCTCGCAGCTGTACCCGCTCTGGTACGAGCCCGACGCGGCGGTCGCGGGCGACGAGCGCCTCCGGGCCGCGGCGCTGGCGACCGTGCGGGCGAAGATCGCGTGGCGGGCCGAGGCCCCCACCGCGCCCCCCGGCCGGATGGAGATGGCGTTCGGCCTCGTGCAGGTCGGCGTCGCCGCGGCGGTGCTCGGCGATGCGGAGTCGGCGCTGGTGTGCGCGGAGTGGCTGGCGGTCGACCACTGGTCGCCGGCGCTGACGACCCGCCACGACGCGGGCCGCATCTTCAACCTCGACGCGAGCGGCGGGCTGCCGGGCCTGGTCGCGGCCATGCTGCTCGGATCGACGGCCGACTCGCTGACCGTGCTGCCGGCGCTGCCCGCGGCCTGGCCGCGCGGCTCCGTGACGGGGCTGCGCGCCCGCGGCGGGCTGATCGTGGACGAGCTCTCGTGGGAGCCGGGCCGCGCCGTCGTGACGGTCCGGCGGGTCGCCGGGGCGGAGTGGCTGGCGCCCGCTGCAGGGACGCGCGTCACGGCCGGCCGCGCGGCCGTCCTGCGCGTCGACGGCTCCGCCGTGCTCGACGGCCGCGTGGCCTTCGGCTCCGAGCCGGTGCGCCTCGAGCTGGAGTGGCCCGCCGGCTGAGCCGCTGCGCGTGCGGGCCCGCCGGGGCCGCGTCCTGCGCGCCCACCCTCAGCGCCCGCCCTCAGCGCCCACCCTCAGCGCCCACCGCGAGTATCCAGGAGTTGTCGCACTCGGCGCCCACTGCGACAACTCCTGGACAGTCGCGGCCCCCGGAGCCGCCGGCGCCGAGCGCGCGGCCGCGAGAGCGCAGAAGTCGTCGCACTCGGCGTCGAGTGCGACGACTCTTGAGCAGTCGAGGGAGTAGGCGCGGCGGGCTCGGCGTCGGGCGGCGCGCTCGGCGTCGGACGGCGGGCTCAGGACCCCGGTGCCGCGTCGAGCTCTGTCTCGGAACGCGGAACGGGGCCCACGGCAGCCTCGCCGCGCCCGTCCGCCTCGCCGTCGGCGGCGAAGCGCCGCGACCGGAACAGCACCGCCACCACGCCCTCGATCACGGCCGCCGCCATGATGAGGATCGCGAACGGAACCAGCGACACCTCCGCGAATCCGCCCATCACCGGCATGACCAGCCCGGCCGCGGTGAAGCTCACCGTGCCGAGGATCGCCGTGACGCTCGCCGCCTCCCGTGACGGACCCTGCAGCGAGAGGAACTGCACGGCGGGCGCGCCCAGCGAGCGGCCGGCGAGCGCGAAGGTCAGGGCTCCCACGATCACCAGGAGCGGCTGGTCGCCGGAGAGCGACAGCACGATCAGCACGACCGAGCCCAGGGCGGTCACGATCGCGGAGGCGGTCATCGCCCAGCGGGCGCCGAAGCGCGGGATCAGCACGCGGCCCGTCGTCTGGCCGACGGCGATCGTGATCAGCGACGTGGCGAGGAAGAGCAGCCCGTAGCCGTCGGCGTTCACCCGGAACACGTTCGTGTAGAGGTACGGCGCCGTCGCCAGGTAGCCGAAGCCCACCGACCAGCCGGCGGCCGACGCTGCGGCGAGCGCCAGGATCCGCGGCCGGCGCAGCAGTCCGAAGGAGTTGCGGAGAGAGGGCAGCAGTCCGCCCTGGTGCCGCTTCTCGGGCGGGAGCGTCTCGGGCAGCACGAGCAGCGCGATCGCGGTCGCGACGGCTCCCCAGACCGCGACGACCAGGAAGGAGCCGCGCCAGTCGAGCACCTTGGTCAGCTGCGCGCCGAGCGAGGGCACCAGGATCGGGAAGACGCTCGTGATGACCGCCAGATTCGCGAGCATCGTCACCAGCCGCTTGCCGCTGTAGAGGTCGCGCACGATGGCGACGACCACCACTCCGGCCGCGGTGCAGGCCGCTCCCTGCACGAACCGCGCGGGCATCAGCACCGCGGTCTCGGTGGTGCTCGCCGCGACCAGGCTCGCCGCGATGTGCAGGCCCGCCGAGATCCCGAGCGGCCAGCGCCGGCCGACCGCGTCGCTGAGCGGTCCGGAGAAGAGCTGGCCGGCTGCGAAGCCGAAGGTGGCGCCGGTCACGACGAGCTGCGCCGAGGCGGCCGAGATCTCGAGGTCGGCGCCGAGCGAGGGCAGGAACGGGAGGACGAGGTCGATGGTGAGCGGCCCGAAGCCGACCAGCATCGCGAAGATCGGGAGCAGGATGCGCGCCGAGGGGACGGCGCGGGCGGCGGTGGCGCGGGCGGCGGTGGCGCGGGTCACGCGGATCGGCCGAGCTGGGTCATGGGGCTCCTGTTCATCGGCTCCGGCCCTCGCGGACCGGCGACGTCGTGTCCGGCCGGGTCGGATCCGGCAGGATCGGGAAGTACACGGAGAACCGCTCGTCCCCGATCTCGTGCACCGGGCGGAAGCGGATCGACGCGGACTGCCCGATCGTGCGGTACCCGCGCAGCCACTGCGTCCACTGCCGCTCGTTGTCCGGCGCCAGGAGGGAGGCGGCGTCGTCGAGGGAGCCGCGGAGCGCGACCTCGCGGTCGACCAGCCCGGCGAGCACCGTGGCGCCCTCGACGAAGGCGACCGTCCCCGGCTCGTCCGGGATCGGCACGGTCCGCAGCTCGAAGGGGAACGCGAGGTCCACGCTCGTCGCTCCGCCCGGGTGCTCGATCACGAGCACGTCCTCGCCGCGGCCCACCCGCTCGGTGTCGCCGGCCACGTGCGGCTCGTCCGCGATCCATTCCGGGATGCGCACCCGCACCCGCAGCGCGGCTCCCGACACCTCGACGCGCACCCGGGTCGCGGTCGGCCGGCGCGTGTCGCCCGCCTCCCCCGCGTTCGCGTCCGGGCCCACGTAGCCGGCGTTGTCGAGCACCTCGACCCGCACGGCCGTCTCCGCACCCTCGAGCGTCACGCGGGTGCTCGCGTCGACGTGCTGCGCGATCGTCACCCCCTCCTCGTCCGGGTAGAAGACCAGGTCGGAGTGGCGGGTGTGCGCCTGCACGAGCGTGCCGTGGCAGCACCAGAAGTCCTCGGTCGGCGTGCCCCAGTTCTTCGCCGCGCCGCCTTCGAGCGGCAGGAAGTAGGCGACCATTCCGGTCCGCGGGTGCTGCTGCGCGAGGATCCCGTTGATCAGGTTCCGCTCGATGTAGTCGGCGTAGGCGAGCTCGCCGGTCCAGCGGAGCAGCACGTCGGCCAGCCGGATCATGTTGTAGACCGTGCAGTGCTCCTGCGTCTTCTCGCCGCGGCGGGCGGCGAACTCGAACGGCGGCGTCCAGATCTCGCCCGAGGTCTGCCCGCCGGTGCAGAAGGTGCCGCGGGCGGTGACCGCCTGGCGCCAGTACTCCTCCACGATCCGCCGCCAGCGCTCGTCGCCGGTGACCTCGTAGGCGCGCGCGGCGCCCAGCACCTCGGGGATCGTGGTGTTGGCGTGCATGTTGGTCAGCACGTCGCGCCCCTCGAGCAGCCCGTCGAAGAGGGAGCGGCGGTAGTAGCGCTCCAGCAGCTCGGAGTAGACCGGGTCGCCGGTGATCCCGAGCAGGTCGGCCCAGACCTCGAGCATCCCGCCCGTCTCGACCTCCATGATCCGCTGGAACGCGTCGTCGTCGAAGCCGCGCACCCACTCCAGAAGAGGCGCGGTCGCGTTCCGCGCGAGGCGGAGAGCCCGCTCGTCGCCGAGGTCGCGGTGCACGTCGACGAGGCCCATCAGCAGCTTGTGCATCGCGTACTGCGGCGCCCAGATCGGCCTGCCCTCGGCCAGGCGCCGGAGGAAGCGGGGCGGGATCGCCCAGATCCAGCCGTCGCCGTTCTCCTCCTGGCAGAGCTCCAGCCCGTCGAGGACCGCCTGCAGCTTCACGCCGAGGAGCGGATCCCCGGTGACGGCGGTCTCCCGCGCGGCGGCCGAGAGCCAGTGGCCGAGGAAGTGCCCGCGCAGCGCCCCGCCCGGCGTCTCCCAACCCCAGTGCCGGGCGGCGCCGCGCGACTCCGGGGTGCCGAGCGAGGGCTTCAGGTGCCAGTCCTGGTCGCCGATCCCGGCCTCGAGGAGGAAGTTCTGCAGCAGGGCGTCGTCCTCGAGCGAGACGAGGTAGGCGCGGTTGAGCCGGCGCCGGGCGTCCAGGAGACCGCGCTCGAGGCGGGTGCCCCGGAGGGTGGGAGGGGTCGGCATTCGGGAGCTCCTCGTCGTTGATCGAGATCGATCTCTCACTGTACTCAGCCCGGGAGAGACGGTAGGAATGTCGTTATGAATCCGCCCCGGGTGATCCATGCCGTCGCCGCTGACGTCTCCGTCCTCCTCACCCAGACGGGAGGCGCGCTCCCCGTGCTGGCCCACTGGGGCCCGCTGCTCCGGGCGAGCGACGACGATCTGATGGAATACGCCGGAACCCCTGTCCGCACAGGGATTGACGGGGATTCAGACGTGCCCTACGAGCCCTCGGTCCTCCCCGAGCACTCCTTCGGCTGGTCGGGTCTCCCGGGTCTGCGGGTGCATCGCGGAGGCGCCGGATGGTCGCCCCGCCTCGTCGTCACCGGCGTCTCGGTCGACGGGCGGGAGGTCCCGGAGGGGGCCGTCGTGCAGTGCGGCAGCGCGCTGATCACCGTGGAGGCGCGCGACGAGGAGGCGGGGATCGGGGTCGTTCTAGAGATCGATCTCTCACCCGCCGGACTGCTCAGGACCCGCGCGACCGTCCGCAGCACCGCCCCCGGTGTCCTCGAGGTGATCGGCGTCGACCCGGCACTGCGGATCCCGACCGAGGCCCGCGAGATCCTGGACTTCGCCGGCCGCTGGGGCACCGAGAAGATCCCGCAGCGCCACCCCGTCGTCATGGGCACCCACTCGCGCTCCTCCCGCCGCGGGCGCACCGGGCTCGACGCGACCACGGTCGTCGCGGTCGGCACCCCGGGCTTCGACGCCCGCTCCGGCCGGGTCTGGCTCTGCCACGTCGGCATCGGCGGCGACCACGAGCACGCCGTCGAGCGGACCGACGCCCACCTCGCGTTCCGGGGCGGCGAGCTGCTGCTCCCCGGCGAGGTCCGCCTGACGACCGGCGAGAGCTACAGCTCCCCCTGGATCTACGGCAGCGTCGGCACCGGGCTCGACGACGCGGCCGCGCGGTACCACGCGTTCCTCCGCGCCCGCTCGCGCTCCTCCCTCCGCCCGCGCCCCGTCACGCTCAACGTGTGGGAGGCGGTCTACTTCGACCAGGACCTCGCCACGCTCAGCGAGCTCGCCGACCGTGCGGCCGCTCTCGGCGTCGAGCGGTACGTGCTCGACGACGGCTGGTTCCTCGGCCGCTCGGACGACCGCGCCGGCCTCGGCGACTGGACGACCGACCCCGGGAAGTGGCCCGACGGGCTCTCCCCGCTCGCCGACCACGTGCGCGGGCTCGGCATGGAGTTCGGCCTCTGGGTCGAGCCCGAGATGATCAACGAGGACTCCGACCTCGCGCGCGCCCACCCCGACTGGATCCTGCGCGCCCGCGCCTCCGAGCTCCCCGCCCGCTGGCGCTTCCAGCAGGTGCTCGACCTCACGAACCCCGACGCCTTCGCGCACATCCTCGAGGCCCTCGACACCCTGATCCGCGACCTCGACGTGGCCTACCTGAAGTGGGACCACAACCGCGACCTGATCGATGCCGGCCACCCCGCCTCCGGAGCGCCCGCCGTGCACGAGCAGACCCTCGCGGTCTACCGACTGATGGACGAGCTGCGCGCCCGGCACCCCGCGCTCGAGATCGAGAGCTGCGCCTCGGGCGGCGGACGGGTCGACCTCGGGATCCTGGAGCGCACCGACCGCGTGCACACCTCCGACAACCACGACCCGCTCGACCGCACCCGGATGCTCCGCTGGACCGGCCTGCTCGTGCCGCCGGAGATGCTGGGCTCCCACGTCGCCTCGGAGGTCTCCTCCGTCACCGGCCGCACCAGCGACCTGCACACCCGCTGCGCCACCGCGTTCCTCGGCCACTTCGGCGTGGAGTGGGACCTGCGCGAGCTGAGCGAGGGCGACTCCGCCGTGCTCGGCCGCTGGATCGCCGCCTACCGCGAGCACCGGGAGCTGATCGCGACCGGCCGCGTGGTCGGCGACGGCGACTTCGACCCCGACTCGCCGACCCTGCGCGGCGTGGTCGCGCCCGACGGCTCCGAGGCGCTCTACACGCTGATGACGCCCGTCCTCTCCCCCGACACCCGCCACCGGATGCGCCTCCCGGGCCTCCTGCCCGAGGCGCGCTACCGCATCGAGGCGGCGCGCCCCGAGTCGCTCGGCCCCTGGTGGCTCATCCCGCGCTGGCTGGAGGCGACCGTGCCGCTGGACAGCGCGGAGGAGGCGCCCTCCTACTCCGGCAGCCTGCTGCTCGAGGCGGGCCTCGACCTGCTCGCGTTCCACCCCGACCGGGTGGTCGTGCTGCGGCTCGTCCGCGTCGCCTGACGCGACCCCGCACCCGACCACCCCCGACCACCCCCGAGAACACTGGAGTCCTCCGTGCTCAGCACCGTCACCGTCGACCTCGACCGCCCCGGCGCCACCATCAGCCGCCACCTCTACGGCCACTTCGCCGAGCACCTCGGCCGGTGCATCTACGACGGCTTCTGGGTCGGCGAGGACTCGCCCGTCCCGAACGAGGGCGGGATCCGCCTGGACGTCGTCGAGGCCCTCCGCGCGCTCGACATCCCGAACCTCCGCTGGCCCGGCGGCTGCTTCGCCGACCGCTACCACTGGACCAACGGCATCGGCCCCCGCGAGGAGCGGCCCGGCCTGATCAACACGCAGTGGGGCGGAGTCGCGGAGGACAACTCCTTCGGCACCCACGAGTTCATGGCGCTCTGCGAGCTGCTCGGCGCCGACGCCTACATCTCCGGCAACATCGGCTCCGGCACGGTGCAGGAGATGGCGGACTGGGCCGAGTACCTCACCGGCGCGGGGAAGTCGCCGATGGCCGACCTGCGCCGCTCCCACGGCCGGGAGGAGCCGTGGACCGTCCGCTTCTGGGGGCTCGGCAACGAGACCTGGGGCTGCGGCGGCAACATGCGCGCCGGCGCCTACGCCGACCTGGCGCGGCAGTTCGGGACCTTCGTGCAGAGCGGCAACGACACTCCGCTCTACCGCGTGGCCGCCGGAGCCGACGGCGCCGACACCCACTGGACGCAGACGCTGATGGAGGTGATCCCCGAGATCGAGGGGCACCCCTTCTCCTCCGTGCCGTGGGAGTCGGTCTCGGTGCACTACTACACGATCGGCGGCAGCTGGCACGCGAAGGGCAGCGCGACCGACTTCGACGCCGACACCTACTGGAGCACGATCGTGGCCGCGCAGGGGATCGAGGAGCTGCTCCGCTCGCACGCCGCGGTGATGGACGTCCACGACCCCGAGAAGAAGTACGGGATGGTGCTCGACGAGTGGGGCACCTGGTGGGACGTGGAGCCGGGGACCCACCCGGGCTTCCTCTTCCAGCAGAACACCGTCCGCGACGCGATGGTCGCGGCCTGGCACTTCGACGTCTTCCACGGCTTCGCGGACCGCCTGACGATGGCGAACATCGCGCAGACGGTGAACGTGCTGCAGGCGATGCTGCTGACCGACCCGGACGGCGGCGAGATGGTCCGCACGCCGACGTACCACGTGTTCGAGATGAACAAGGGGCACCACGACGCGACGGTGCTGCCGACCACGGTCGCCGGCCCGACGCACGCGGTCGACGGCCGAGAGATCCCCGTCTCCTCCGCCTCCGCCTCCACGAAGGACGGTCGCGTCCTGGTCTCGCTGACCAACGTCGACCTGGAGGAGCCGCTCGAGGTCGCCCTCGACTTCCGCGGCGGGACCGTGACCGGCGCGACCGGCCGCCTCCTGACCGCCGACAGGCCCGACGCGCACAACCGCCCCGGTGCCGCCGACGAGGTGAGCCCCGTGACCCTCGAGGGCGTCGAGACCACGGCGACAGGCCTCCGCGTCACGCTGCCCCCGCACTCCTTCGCGACCGTGACGCTGGAGCTCGCGTGATCGCCGCGCGCACGGAGGCCGCCCGCCGCCCGCCGATGGGCTGGAACAGCTGGGACTGCTTCGGCGCCTCGGTGACGGAGGAGGAGGTGCTCGCGAACGCCGAGTACCTCGCCGAGCACCTCCTGCCGCACGGCTGGGACACGGTCGTCGTCGACATCCAGTGGTACGAGCCCGACCCCGGCACGAGCGACTACCAGGACGTCTCGGAGCCGGTGCTCGACGACTGGGGCCGCCCGCAGCCCGCTGTCGGCCGCTTCCCGTCCGCGGCGACGGGCGGATTCACGGCGCTGGCCGCGCGCGTGCACGCTCTCGGCCTCCGCTTCGGCGTGCACCTGATGCGGGGCGTGCCCCGGCGGGCGGCCGAGCTCGGCCTGCCGGTGCTCGGGTCGGAGGCGACCTGCGCCGACATCGCCGACCGCGGCGACGTCTGCCCGTGGAACCCCGACGACTACGGCGTCGACATGAGCGTGCCCGGCGCGCAGCAGTACTACGACTCCGTGATGGCGCAGCTGGCCTCGTGGGGCGTCGACTTCGTGAAGCTCGACGACGTGCTCTACCCGCCGATCCAGGCGGAGGAGATCGCCGCGATCTCCCGCGCGATCGACGCGACCGGCCGGCCGATGGTGCTGAGCCTCTCCCCCGGCAAGCAGCTCTCTCTGGAGAACCTCGACCTGCTGCGCTCGAGCGCGCAGATGTGGCGGATCTCGGACGACTTCTGGGACGACTGGGCGCACCTGCACGAGCAGTTCCAGCGGGCCGCGCGCTGGGCTCCGCACCAGCGCCCCGGCGCCTGGGCCGACGCCGACATGCTGCCGCTCGGGCGGATCGGGGTGCGCGCCCACGTGGGCGAGGACCGGCTCTCGCGGTTCACGCCCGCGGAGCAGCGGACGCTCGTGACGCTGTGGTGCCTGCTCCGCTCGCCGCTGATGATGGGCGGGCACCTCCCGGACACGCCCGCCGACACCCTGGCGCTGCTGACGAACGGCGACGTCCTCGCGCTGCTCGGCAGCGACGGCAGCCGCGAGATCGTCCGCGACGGCGACCTGGTGGTGTGGTCGGCGTGGCGCGGCGACGAGCAGTGGCGCGGAGTGTTCTGGCTGGGCGCGTCCGCGCGGTCCTACTCCGCCCACCTGGCCGACCTGGGCTGCTCCGGCGCGACCTCGGCCGTCGACGTGTGGAGCGGCGCCGAGCTGCCGATCATCGGCGGCGCCGTCGAGCTCGAGCTCGAGCCGCACGGCTGCCGCCTGCTGCGCCTGGCCTGACGCGCGGGCGCCGGCCGGGCGGGCGGACGGGCCGGGCGGGCCGGCCCCGCCCGCCGTGCCCTGCCCTGCCCCGCCGAGAAGCCAGGAGTTGTCGCACTCGACGCCCACTGCGACAACTCCTGCACACTCGCGGCCGGGCTCGGGATCCCGGACGCCCGTCGCTCCTCCGCCGACCACCCCGACACTCCAGGAGTTGTCGCACTCGACGCCCACTGCGACAACTCCTGCACACTCGCGAGACCGCGGTCGGGAGGGATCCTGCGAGAAGCCAGGAGTCGTCGCACTCGACGTCGACTGCGACGACTTCTGCGCACTCGCGAGCGACGGCGACGCCGGACGCGCCGAGACGACGGAGGCCGTCGCACTCGCGCTCGAGTGCGACGACCTCCGGACGGTCAGGAGCGGGAGACCGCGGGTCAGGACTCCGTGTCGACGAGCGAGTCGAGGTGCGCGAGGTCCTCGGACGAGATCTCGAAGTCGACGTCGGCGTTCTCGACGATGCGCGAGGGCGTCGTCGACTTCGGCAGCGGCAGCACGTCCTTCTCGAGCAGGTAGCGGATGCAGAGCTGCGCCACCGACTTGTCGTACTTCGCGGCGATCTCCCCGATGTCGGAGTTGTCGAGCAGGCCGCCCGTCGCGAGCGGCGAGTAGCCCTCCACGAGGATGCCGTGCTCCTTGCAGTACGCGGTCGTCTCGTCCTGGGTGTTGCCGACGAACCAGCGGATCTGGTTGGCGTGCGGCACCACGTCCGTCGCCGCGATCAGCGACTCCAGATCGGCGACCTGGAAGTTCGAGACGCCGATGGCGCGCGAGCGGCCGGCCTCGAGGATCTCCTCCATCGCCTTCCACGCCGCGATGTTGCCCTCGCGGTGGTCGGAGCCCATGTCCTGCCAGGGCCACGGCGCGTGGATGAGGTACAGGTCGACGTGGTCGAGCTCGAGCGCCGCCATGGTGGTCTCGAAGCTCGCCTTCGCGCCCTCGTAGTCCTTCACCTCGGCCGGGAGCTTGGTGGTGATGAACACCTCGTCACGCGGGACGCCGCTGTCGCGCAGGGCTCGGGCGACGCTCGCCTCGTTGCCGTAGGCGCGGGCGGTGTCGATGTGGCGGTAGCCGGCCTCGAGCGCGGCGGTCGTCGCGTCGTAGGCCTCGGGGCCGTCGGGGATCTGCCAGGTGCCGAACCCGATCTTCGGGATGGCGACTCCGTTGGACAGCGTGAACGTGTCGGTCAGGGCGGGCATGACTCTCCTCTGCATCGGTCTTCTCCGCGGCCCGCCACCGGCGGCACCGCTCCTTCCACGCTAGGCCGGGCCCCCGGCTCGCGCGGGCCCCTTGCGCTGTGCGCCTCCGGTGCTACGCGTCCGTCGCGCTCCCGGCCGCCGACTCCACCGACCCCGCCGACCCCGCAGAAGTCGCAGGGCTCGCGCGCGAGCACCGCGACTTCCGCGGACTCGCGGGCCGGCACCGTCGGCACCGCCGGCGCGCCCCCGCGAGCGGCCGGCGCCTCCCCCCTGAGGCGCCGACCGCTCAGTCCCGCGCCACCGACCAGGGGGTCCGCAGCGCCCGCTCGGCGAGCAGCCGCCGCTCCCCCGTGATCGACACCTCCGCCGTCACCGCCGCGTCCGCCGCCGAGGCGCCGGCCGTCAGCCGCAGGGGCCCCGGGTCCACAGCGAGGCGGCCGTCCTCCCCCGTCACCGCGAGCCGTGCCGCGTCGACGTGGAAGTGCACCGTCAGCGTCTCGCCCACCGCGATCGGCACGCGCGCGAAGCCGATCAGCTGCGCGACCGGCCGCACCACCGCCGAGGTCGGGTAGCCCGCGTAGAGCTGCACCACCTCGACCGTGTCGGCGCCGTCGTTCCTGAGCGACACCGCCACGTCGAGCGATCCGCCGACCGGCAGCTCCGCAGCCGTCGCCAGCTCCAGGTAGCTCACGGAGCCGCGGGTCAGCCCGTAGCCGAACGGGTAGAGCGGAGTCGCGTCCAGCGCCGTGATCCCGGGGTTCGAGAGCCCGAGCGACGGCTGGAGGTACGTGGTCGACGCGGACGGGAGCCGCGGGATCTGCACGGGCAGGCGCCCGGTCGGAGCCACGCGGCCCGAGAGCACGCCGGCGACCGCGGCCGCCCCGTCCGCTCCCGGGAAGAACGCCTGCACGAGTCCGCGCGCCGCTCCGAACGCCCCGAGCGCGTAGGGCCGGCCCGAGAGGACGACCACCACGGTGGGCACGCCGGTCTCGAGCACGGCCGTCACCAGCGGCTCCTGCGCTCCGGGGAGGCGGAGGTCGGCCGCGTCGCAGCCCTCACCCGAGGTGCCGTCGCCGAAGAGCCCGGCGATGTCGCCGACCACGACGACCGCCGCGTCGGAGCCGCGCACGAGGTCCACCGCCTCCTGCACGCCGTCGGTCGACGCGGAGGTGATCGAGCCGCCCTCCGCGAAGCGCACGCGCGACGAGCCGAACTCCTCCTGCAGCGCCGTCAGCACCGTCGGGATCGACAGGCCGATGTCGTGCCCGGGGTGCTTGGAGAGCACGTGGTTGGGGAACGCGTAGCAGCCCACCAGGCTGCGGAACTGGTCCGCGGCCGGTCCCACGACGGCGAGCGAGCCGGAGGACAGCAGCCCCGCGACGTCCTCGTCGCGCAGCAGCACGACCGACTCCTCCGCGATCCGCGCCGAGATCGCGCGGTTGCGGGCGCTGTCGAGGTCGACCTCCTCGGCCCCCTCGGGCACCAGCGGGCCGCCGTCGAGCAGGCCCGCCTCGAACTTGTGGCGCAGGTGCCTGACGACGGAGCGGTCGAGGTCGGCCTCGTCGACGACTCCCTCGCGGATCAGGCGCGGCAGCTCGCCGTACGCGGCCGTCTGCGGCAGCTCGACGTCGACCCCGGCGTGCAGCGCCAGGCGCCCCGCGTCGGCCGCGTCGACCGCGACGTGGTGCATGGCCTGGAGGAACGGCACCGCCCAGTAGTCGGCGACGACCGTGCCCTCGAAGCCCCAGCGGTCGCGGAGCAGCGTCGTCAGCAGGTGCCGGCTCGCGCTGCTGGGCACGCCGTCGATGTCGGTGTACGAGGTCATCACGCTGCGGGCGCCGCCGTGCCGCAGGGCGGCCTCGAACGGAGGCAGCACCGTGTCGGCGAGCTCGCGGGGCCCCATGCTCACGGGGCCGTGGTTGCGGGCGCCGCGGGAGGCGGCGTACCCGGCGAAGTGCTTCAGCGTCGCGACGACACCGGTCCCCTCCAGCCCGGCCACGTAGGCTGCGCCGAGCTGCGAGACCAGGTAGGGGTCCTCGCCGAGGGTCTCCTCGACGCGGCCCCAGCGGTAGTCCTTCACGACGTCGACGACCGGGGCGAGGCCCTGGTGGATGCCGAGAGCGCGCATGTCCGAGCCGATCGCCTCCGCCATCTCGCCCACGAGCTCCTCGTGGAAGGTGGCCGCCCAGGCCAGCGGAGTGGGGAACGCGGTCGCGCCGTACGCGGCCAGGCCGGTCAGGCACTCCTCGTGCGCGATGGCCGGGATGCCGAGGCGGCTGCCGGCGACCACGCGCTCCTGCAGCTCGCGGAGCCGGCGGACGCCCTCCGCGACGGTCACCGGCTCGGTGCCGAACACGCGGGTCAGCTGGCCGAGGCCGCCGGTGAAGAGGTCGTCGCCCGCGGCGGGCCCGTCGTCGAGCTTCGGAGCGAAGTCGTCGGCGGAGTCGGTGAGCCAGACGGAGCCGAGCTGCGCCGCCTTCTCCTCGAGGGTGAGTTCCTGGGTCAGGAGGCGGGCGCGCTCGGCCGGAGGCAGAGCGCGGTCCCGCCAGTCCCGCCCGGAAGGACGCGCGGCGTCCGTCCCGGGCAGTGCTGGGGAAGCGTCGTGCATCAGCCCTTGAACGCCCCGTCCATGATCCCGGACACCATCCGGCGGCCGACGAAGAAGAACGCGATCAGCAGCGGGAGGGTGGCCATGAACGATCCGCCCATCGCCAGGGCGACGTCGATCGAGCGGTTGGCCTGCAGCTGCTTCAGCGCGATCTGCACCGTGAACAGCTCCGGCGACTTGAGGACGATGAACGGCCACATGAAGTCGTTCCAGACCGCGGTGAACGTGATCAGTCCGAGGACGAACGCCGCGGGGCGGACCACCGGGAAGGCGATGCGCCAGAACAGCTGCCACGAGTTGGCGCCGTCGATGCGGGCCGCCTGGATCAGCTCGTCACTGACCGTCGTGGACATGTGCTGCCGCATCCAGAAGATGCCGAAGGCGCTGGCCAGGCCCGGCACGATGATCGCCTGGAGGGTGTCGACCCAGTCGAGCGCCGAGACGATCAGGTACTGCGGGATGATGCTCAGCTGCGCCGGCACCGTCATGGTCAGCAGCACGATCAGGAACAGCACGTTGCGGCCCGGGAACTGCAGCTTCGCGAAGGCGAAGCCGGCCATCGCGCAGAGGATCGCCGAGATGACGGCGATGCTCAGCGACACGATGAGGCTGTTCAGCATCGAGGCGATGAACGGGACGGTGTCGAACACCTTCTCGGCGATCGCCATGAAGTTCGTGCCCGGGTACAGGCGCGGCGGGATCGACGTGACGGCGGTCGCTCCGACCGATGCCACGACGAACATGTAGTAGAGCGGGAAGATCGAGACGAGCACCGCGATCACGAGGAAGACGTAGGTCGGCCAGCCGACTCCGCCGCCCTTCCCGCGCCGCTTCGGCAGCTGTGCCTTCTGGACCGCGGGGGCCAGCGTCTGCGGGACGGCCTGGTCGATCACATCCGACATCAGACGGCCTCCTTCCGGGTGCGGGTGGAGAGGTAGAAGTTGAGGAGGGAGACGAGGACCACGATCACGAACAGCACGACGCCGATGGCGGATCCGTAGCCGAACTTGAACTGGCCGAAGCCCTGCTCGTAGAGGAAGAGCGCCAGCGTCTGGCACTGCCGGCCGGCGCCGCAGGTGAGGCCCGATTCGGGAGCCACCAGGAGCGCCTCCGTGAAGATCTGCAGACCGCCGATGGTCGACATGATCACGGTGAAGACGATGATCGGGCGCAGCGCCGGGATCGTGAGGTGGCGGAACTGCTGCCAGCTGGACGCGCCGTCGACGGAGGCCGCCTCGAACATCTCGCGGGGCAGCGACTGCAGGCCCGCCAGGTAGAGGAGCGTGTTGTAGCCGAACCAGCGCCAGAAGACCATCGTCGAGATGACGATCCAGGAGCCGTAGTTCGTGGCGAGGAAGTTGATCGACGGCAGTCCGAAGATTCCGAGGAACCAGTTGATCAGACCGAAGTTCTTGTCGAAGATCTGCGCGAACACGATCGCGGTCGCCGCGACGGAGGTGATGTACGGCACCAGCAGCGCCATGCGGAAGAAGTTCGCCCAGCGGAGGCGGGCGTGGTTCAGCAGGTGCGCGAGGAAGAGGGCGAACAGCAGCTGGGGCACCGTGGAGATGATGAAGATGCCGAAGGTGTTGACCAGCGCGTTCCAGAACCGGGAGTCGGCGAAGAGCTGCTGGAAGTTCGCGATGCCGACGAAGGTCTGCTCGCCGATCGGGTTCCAGTCGAAGAGCGAGACGTAGAACGTGAACAGGAGCGGGAAGAGCCCGAAGACGATGAAGATGATGAAGAAGGGCGCGACGTACGCGTAGGGGGCGATCCGCTCCGAGAGGGAGTTGCGGATCCGCGCGGCCTTCTGGACCGGCGCGCTGGGCTGCTTGCGCTGCTTGCGGGGTGGTGCTGCTGTCACCGTTGACACGGGAGTACCTCCGTCGAGAAAGGGGGGAGGGGCCCGGCGCGCGAGGCGCCGGGCCGCTCGGGTGGGTGGGGCGATCAGCCGCCGATGGCCTGCTTGGCCGTGTCGAGTGCGGTCGACCACGCCTTGTCGGAGGTGACGTTGCCGGCCTCCAGCTCGACGAGGGTGTTGAGGAGTGCCCCGTTGATGGGGGTGGTGTCCGGTCCGTTGTAGAAGGACGGGAACTGCTCGACGGAGGTGGCCATGACCTCGCCGATCTTCGAGTCGCCGAAGAACGGGTCGGTGTACGACTGGACTTCTTCGCTCGCGACCGCCTCGGTGGCGGCGGGCAGCGTGCCCGAGGCCTTGAAGTGGTCGGTCTGGCCCTCGGCGGACATCATCGTCTTGATGTACTGCCAGGCGGCCTCGGGGTGCTCGGCGCGGGCGGGGATGGCGATGACGCTGCCGCCCCAGTTGCCGCCGATGCCGGGGACGCTGGTGACGCGCCAGTTGCCGGCGGTGTCGGGGGCGTCGGTCTTGATGCCGGCGAGGATCCACGAGGGGGCGATCGTCACGGCGAAGGCGCCGTTCGCGCGGCCCGGGGCCCAGCCCGAGGACCAGGCGGCGATGCCGGCGCTGATGCCGGCGTCCTTGGTGTCCACGGCGACCTGGAACGCGTCCTTCACCTGCGGGTTGGTGTCGTAGACCAGCTCGCCGTCGGGCGAGTAGTACTTCTCCGAGACCTGGTTGACGGTCGAGAAGAAGACGCTGGTCTCGATGTTGTCGACGAAGGGCTTGCCGGTCGCCTCGGTGTACTTCTTGCCGGTCTCGATGAAGGACGGCCAGTCCTTCCAGAGCTCGGCGACCTGGTCGGGCTCGGTCGGCAGGCCGGCCTGCTCGAAGAGGTCGGCCCGGTAGGCGAAGCCCAGTCCGCCGACGTCGGTCGGGACGCCCACGACGGAGCCGTCGTCGGCGGTCGCGGCGGACGCGGCCCACGGGAGGTAGGTGGAGGCGACGTCGTCGCCGCCGAGGGTGCGCAGGTCGAGGAAGTTCGAGCTGTTGGCGACGAACTGGGGCAGGTCGTCGTTCTGGATCATGACCAGGTCGGGCACCTTGCCGCCGGCGAGGGCCGCGGTGAGGGCGGTGGCGGTCTCGGTCGTGCTGCCGACCTCGGAGAGCTTGATCTTCGCGTCGGGCATCTTCGCGAGGTACTCGTCGACGCTGTCCTTGGCGTTGATGCCGGTGAAGGACCAGAAGGTGGCTTCGGCGTTCGGGTCGTCCGAGGCGCCTCCTCCCCCTCCGGACGAGCACCCGGTCAGGGTGAGCGCGACTACTGCTGCTGCGGCGGCTACGGCCGTCAGGCTTCTTTTCACGACAATTCCTCTTCGTTGGGGATTCGCAGGGTTTCGGTGAGGGCGGGCCTCAGAGAACGATCTCTTGGCGGCCAACCTAACCCGCCCGCGAGCACGACGCAAGCAAGAACCGGTCTCCGCGAGATAACGATCTCCGCCTAGTATCAAAGGGAAGTTTCGCAAATCGAGCAGTTCCGGACGGCCGCCCGCCGCCCCGTGCGAGTCTTCACCTCGATGCTCTCCCCACCGTGCTCCGCGGGGAGGCGCGGAAGCCGGAACCTCCCCTCGCAGAAGGAAGCAGCATGACTCGACCCACGCTGGTGGACGTCGCCCAGGCCGCAGGCGTCTCGCGCGCCACCGCCGCCCGGGTGCTGGCAGGCGGCACCAATGTCGACGTCCGGATGACCGCCGCGGTCGAGCGCGCCGCGAAGTCCCTCGGCTACGAGGCGAACAGCGCCGCTCGGATGCTCCGCGGCGGGCGGGCCGGGGCCATCGCCCTGATCGTCGCCTTCAACGAGCTCGACAGCCTCACCGGGACGTTCTTCACCTCGGTGCTCAAGGGCGCCGCGAAGGGCCTGTACGCCGGCGAGGTGCAGCCCGTGCTGCTGCCCGCCGACCACGACGACAGCGACCGCATCCCCCGGTTCCTCCGCTCGCGGGCCGTCGACGGCGCGATCGTGATCCTCCAGCACGAGATCACCCACCTCGCGCAGGCGCTGGCCGACTCCCCCGTGCCGATCGCCTGGGTCGGCCGCCCGCGGGTCGCTCTGCCCGAGGACGCGATCGTCATCGACTCCGACAACTACGGAGGCGGCCGCCTCGCCGCCCGCGCGCTCGCCGACTCCGGCCGCCGGCGCCTGGGCATCATCGCCGGCCCGCACGACATGGAGCCCGCCCGCGACCGCATCCGCGGCTGGCGCGACGAGCTGACCGAGCTCGGCCTCGACTCCAGCCCGATCGTGCACGGCGAGTTCACCCTCGAGAGCGGATCCGCCGCGATGGCCCGCCTCCTGCAGCGTCACCCCGACCTCGACGGCGTCTTCGCCTCGTCGGACCTGATGGCCAACGGCGCCATCCGCGTCCTGCAGGCCTCCGGCCGCCGCGTCCCCGCCGACGTCTCCGTGATCGGCTTCGACGACGTCGTCATCGCGACCACCTCGGATCCGACCCTCACCACCATCCGCCAGCCGCTGGAGGACATGGGCCGCGTCGCCGCCGAGACCGTCGTCGCCGTCGTGCAGGGCCGCCCCGTCGACCGCCAGCCGATCCTCGCGACGACGCTCGTGCAGCGCGAGTCCGCATGACCCCGCCTCCCCCGCACCGCCTGATCGTCAGCACCGATGCGGCGAACGAGGCCGACGACCAGTTCGCGATCGTCCAGGCGCTGCTGACCGAGACCCTCGACATCCGCGGACTCGTCGCCGCGCACTTCGGCCGGCCGGGCAGCATGCCGGAGTCGCGCGCCGAGATCGACCGGGTCGTCGGACTGGCGGGCTCCTCGGTCGTCGTCGTCGACGGCGCGGAGTCGGCCCTGCCCGCCGAGCCGTCCGACGGCGCCCGCCTGATCGTCGCGGAGGCGCTGCGCGACGCGGGCCGGCTGTGGATCGCCGTGCTCCCTTCACGCCCTCGAACCGCGTGGGGTCGTTGATCAGCAGCCGCTTGCCTTCAGCCAGGACCGCGTTGTTGGCGGTGTCCCACGCGACCCCGAGTCCCTCGGCGACACGTGCGACGGTGAGGTGTGCGACCACGATCCCTTCCAGCGCCCACCGCAGCCCGGTGCGCGAGAGCTTCGCGCGTGGCTCCGCCGCGGCGCTGGTGTCTTGGCGCCACACGTGTCCGCAGTCGGCACAGCGGTAGCGGCGCACTACAACTTCCAGCACGGTCCGTCGCCAGCCCAGCCGCTCGTGGGCCAACCGTTGGATCACGGTGTCTCGAGCAGCGCCTTCGCTGCCGCACCGTCGGCACCACTGATCTGGTTCCACCACGCGGCACGCGAGGACCGCACGATCCGGTTCAAGTCGTTGTCCGGTCACGCTCAGACCGAGGCCGTCGAGTCGAGCGAAGGCGGTCAGGTCAGGGCGGCCGAAGCCGACCGGCGGGGTAGCGTCGGTCACGTCGAGGTCTTTCGGATGGATGGCGTAGGAACCTCCGTCGTCGGGAGACCTCGACGTCTATCTGCGGACCGACGCGCCCGGCCGACCTACACCGTCATCTGAGAAGACCCCTGAAACGTCTTCGCCGACGACGGGGCCGGCGAGGAGGAGGGCGCGGTGAGTTAAAAGAATGGAGCTTGCTCGGCTTCGACGCCGCCGCAAGCTCCGGTGAAACGGTCGGTACTGGTCGGTCGTCGTCGGTCACCACCGGGTGGCGGCGTCCTCCACGCTCGGCGTTTGCGCAGGTCAGCGGCTCGTTCGCCCAGTGGGCGCATCAAGCGATAGACGCAAAACCGACGTCATTAGGTCGTCCGTTCGATTCCGACAGGCGGCTCCGGCGAACCGTTCTGGTGGTCGCGCGATGCGCTGGCCTCACGGCTCTGCCCGACACCGACGTCGCTCTCCTCTGCGACGGACCCCTCGCCGGCTGAGCGCTCGCGGCCGGCATCCTGTCCGTGTGCCGATAGGCCTCGCACCGCTCGGCAACGCAGCGTGGCGTTGCGTCGCGACCTGGCGACGGCTCGGCGGGGCGCGATCGTCTCGTGCGGTGGCGGACTACGGGAGCTTGGACGCGAGGACGTCGGCCGCCAGGATCTCGGGTGCTGAGCCGAGGAGGTGCTGGTTGGCCATCAGGGCTGCGACGATGGCGCCGTTGGCGTGGGCGTCGCGAGCGGCTTCGTCGGGGAATGCATCGAAGATCCAGAAGGTGTCGGCGTGGGTCCTGACCGCGAACCAGACAATCGTTCCTACTTCTTCGTTGGCGAGTGCGACAGCGCCGGCGAGCAGATCGGCGACCGCGTCGTGCTGTCCATCGGCCGCGACGATCTTGGCGACGAAGGCATACGGAAGTGATGCGGGTGTGGACATGAGGGACTCTCCTTGACGTCGGGGTTCTTCGTGGGACGAGTTCAGCGTATGACGAGCGAGGGCCGGTGGGGAGTGGCGTATACGGCAGTATTGCTATTGTTTACGTCATGCGTATCGGACTGATCGCGATCGACGGCTGCTTCGGTTCGGCTATCGCGTCGATCATCGACATCGTGCGGGTGGCCGACGGAGCCCGCGGCGATGTCGACCCGCGGATCGACCCGATCGAACTCGCCATCCTCGGACCGAAACGGCGAGTGACCACGACGGCATCGATGACCCTGTCGGTGGACCACCCGCTGTCGGAGTCCGGAGAGTTCGACGTGGTCGTCGTCCCTGCGCTTGGAACCCTTACGGCCGCCGCTACCAACGACGTCCTCCAGAGCCGAGATGCTCGTTCGGTCATCGCCTCGCTCGGGCGCCTCGACGAGGCGACCACCCGGATCGCCGCGGCGTGCACCGGCGTGTTCGCTGTCGCCGAGACCGGACGGATGCATCATCGGAGGGCGACGACCAGCTGGTTCCTGGGGCCGGAGTTCCTGAAGCGCTATCCGACCGTCGCCCTCGATCTCGACACCATGGTCGTGGTCGACGGGAACCTCGTCACCGCCGGCGCCGCGTTCGCCCACATCGACCTCGCGCTCTCACTCGTGCGATCGATCAGCCCCGACCTGGCCCAACATGTCGCCAAGCTCCTCATCATCGACGAGCGTCCGTCTCAGGCGGCCTTCGTCGCCTACGAACATCTCCGGCACGAGGACCCGATCGTCGTCGAGTTCGAACGCTTCGTGCGCGCCCGCCTGGACGAACCGTTCAACGTCGCCTTCGTCGCGCAGTCGCTCGGCACCAGCCGGCGCACCCTCGAACGACGAGTCCGTGCGGCGCTCAACCTCACTCCGCTCGGCTTCGTCCAACGGCTTCGCATCGAACGAGCTCGGCACCTCTCAGCAACCACGGACTTCACCTCCGCCGAGATCGCGCTACGGGTCGGCTACGCGAACGCCGAGACTCTGCGCTCCCTCCTGCGCAGGGAGCGACGCCGTTCCTGACCTATCGCCATGCCTGTAGCCGGTGTCCTAGCGCTCGACTGGAACCACCTCTCAGCACGTCGCGTCGACGCTCCTGCGTCGCCCCTGGACGACCCACTCGACACGCCCGCAGCACAGGTCATGTGACGTGTCCCGGCTTCCCGGACGGTCGGGGTTGGGTGGCTGTGATGTCGCTGCGTTCTCGTCGAGGGGGTCAGCAGACTCGATCAGGGTCGACTGGGATGAGACGCGAAGGCGGTCAGGTCAGGGCGGCCGAAGCCGGCCGGCGGGGTAGCGTCGGTCACGTCGAGGCCTTTCGGACGGATGGCGTAGGAACCTCCGTCGTCGGGTGACCTCGACGTCTGTCTGCGGACCGACGCTCCCGGCCGACCTACACCCTCATCTGGGAAGAGCCCGTTTGAGGCTGTAAGTGAACACCGTGTGCCCGGACAGCGTCAACGGACACGGCAAGCTGCAACGCCAGCTCAGCGAGGCTGGAATGTCGGACGGCGAGGTCGGCGA
>NZ_PSWM01000010.1:0-111574 GCF_002932795.1 Rathayibacter sp. AY1B5 | reverse complement strand
TGCCGGCGCAGCCGCACCCCCCCTCCCCCGTGCTCCAGAGTGGCGCGGGTGCTGGAGGGGGCAGTCGCAAGGCGGAGGAGGAAGCGATACCGGCGGTATCGCGCCCGACGACAACGCCGCGAATGCCCCCTCCAGCGCCCGCGCCTAGCGGCGGGTGGCGTCGTCGACTTCGCCGACGAGCTCCTCGATGATGTCCTCGAGGAACAGCACTCCCGTGGCGCGGCCCTGCTCGTCGAACGCCCGGGCGAGGTGGGCGCCGGTGCGCCGCATGATCGCGAGGGCGTCCTCGAGGTCGGTGGCCTCGAAGATCGAGGCGAGCTGGCGGATGCGCTTGGCGGGGACGGGGAGGCGGAACTTGGCGCCCTCCGTGTCGCCGTCGAGGTCGAGGACGTCCTTGAGGTGGATGTAGCCCTCGGGGGTGCCGTCCTCGCCGAGGATCACGTAGCGCGAGAAGCCGTGCTTGGCGACGGCGCGCTCGACGTCGGCGGGGGTCGCTCCGCTGGGGAGGCTGACGATCCCGTCGAGGGGCAGGGCCACGTCGTGGACCTTCTTCTCGGTGAACTCGAACGCGGCGAGGAGGGTCCCGGTCGAGTCGCGGAGGGTGCCCTCGCGGGTGGACTGGTCGACGATCGTCTGCACCTCCTCGAGCGTGAAGGTGCTGTTCGCCTCGTCCTTGGGCTCCACCTGGAAGAGGCGGAGCACGCCGTTCGAGATCGCGTTGAGGGCGACGATGATCGGGCGGAGGACCCGGGCGATGGCGACGAGCGGCGGCGCCAGGAGGAGCACGGCGCGGTCGGGCATCGAGAACGAGATGTTCTTGGGGACCATCTCGCCGAGCACCACGTGCAGGAACGACACGATCAGCAGCGTGATGACGAAGGCGACGGTGCCGGAGAGCTCGTCGGGGACGCCGACGGCGTGCAGCGGTACCTCGAGCAGGTGGTGGATCGCCGGCTCGCTCACGTTGAGGATCAGCAGCGAGCAGACGGTGATGCCCAGCTGCGTGGTCGCGAGCATCAGGGTGGCGTGCTCCATCGCGGCGAGCGCGGTGATCGCGCTGCGGCGTCCGCTCTCCGCGAGGGGCTCGATCTGGGAGCGGCGCGCGGAGATGACCGCGAACTCCGCTCCGACGAAGAAGGCGTTCGCGGCGAGGAGCACCACGAGCCAGGCGATTCCGGCCCAGTCACTCATCGTCGGACTCCTTCCGGCCGCGGTGTCCGCGGGCGACGTCGGCGAGCGGGTCGGGGATCCCGTCGGGATCCGCGTCGGGGTCGGGCGTGAAGCGGAGGCGGTCGATGCGGCGGCCGTCCAGGCGCTCGACGCGCAGCGAGCCGCCCTCGACGTCGACCCGGTCGCCGACGGCGGGGAGGCGGCCGAGCTCGCTCATCACGAATCCGGCGACCGTCTCGTAGGGGCCCTCCTCGGGGATGTGCACGCCGGCGCGGTCGAGGACCTCGTCGGGGCGGAGCATGCCGGGGAAGGTGGTGGAGCCGGGGAGCTTCACGACGTCGGCCCGGGAGCGGTCGTGCTCGTCGGCGACCTCGCCGACCAGCTCCTCGACCAGGTCCTCGAGCGTGGCGACGCCCGCCGTCCCGCCGTACTCGTCGACGACGACTGCGAGCTGGAAGCCGCGTCCGCGCAGCTCCGTGAGCAGCACGTCGAGCTTCATGGTCTCGGGGACGCGGAGCGGCTCGGAGCGCAGCGCCGTGACGGGCACATCGGACCTCTTGCCGCGGGGCACCGCGACGGCCTGCTTGACGTGCACGACTCCGACGATGTCGTCGATGTCGTCGTCCGTGATCGGGAAGCGCGAGAACCCGGTGGTGCGGGCGAGGTCGAGCACGTCCTGCGCGGTGCTCGCGCGCTCGACCGTCGACAGGCGCAGGCGCGGCGTCATCACGTCGCCCGCGGTGAGGGCGGAGAAGCGGAGGGTGCGCCCGAGCAGGTCGGCCGTGTCCTCCTCGAGCAGTCCGGCGCTGGCGGAGTGGCGCACGAGGCTCGAGAGCTCCTCGGCGCTGCGGGCGCCCGAGAGCTCCTCCTTCGGCTCGATGCCGACCAGGCGCAGCAGGGCGTTCGCGCTGCCGTTCAGCAGGGCGACGGCCGGGCGGAACACCGTCGTGAACGCGGTCTGCAGCGGCACGACGAGCTTCGCGGTCGCCCGCGGCAGGGCGAGGGCGAAGTTCTTGGGGACCAGCTCGCCGAGGATCATCGACAGCAGGGTCGCGATGACGATGGCGACCACCGTCATCACCGGCGCGAGCGCCTCCTCCGGGATTCCGAGTCCGCTGAACGGCTCCTGGAGCAGCGTCGAGAGGGCGGGCTCCATCGTGTAGCCGGTGAGCAGCGTCGTGAGGGTGATGCCCAGCTGCGCGCTCGAGAGGTGCGTGGAGGTGACGCGCAGGGCGGCGATCGTCATGCCCAGGCGCGTCTCGCCGCGGTCGCGACGGGCTTCGAGGTCGGCCCGGTCGAGGTTCACCAGCGCGAACTCGCTGGCGACGAAGACGCCGGTTCCCAGGGTCAGCAGCAGGCCGACCCCGAGGAGGAGCCACTCAGTTCCCACGGTGGGCGCCCCCGGTCACGAGAGGGAGGTGCGAGGAGGGCCGGACGGTGCGGGCCGGCGGAGCGGCGGCACCGGAGCGGCGAGCGGGAGTCCGAGGAGCACGGCAGCGAGCGGAACGGTCCGGATGCGCAGAGGGAGGGTCGTCCATTGTGGCGCCGAGTCTACTCGCCGCGGAGCCCTGTCGGGCGTGCTCCGACGCGGCGGCTCAGAGCCACTTCTTCCGCTTGAACACCGCGTAGAGCGCGAAGCCGAACAGCACCATCAGGCCCAGCGCCCAGGGGTAGCCGAGCCGCCAGTGCAGCTCCGGCATGTCGTCGAAGTTCATCCCGTAGATGCCGGCCACCAGCGTCGGAGCGAAGAGGATCGCCGCCCACGAGGAGATCTTGCGGACCACGTCGTTCTGGGCGAGCCCGGTCTCGGTCTGCCGGCGCGAGACGAGCGTCGAGTGCACCGTGAGCGCCTTGTCGAGGATCGCGCGCAGGGAGTCGACCGCCTCCGTCACGCGGATGGTGTGGTCGAGCACGTCCCGGAGGGAGCGGCGCAGCTCGATCCGCTCCGGCGAGGGCGAGGGATCCCCCTCCACGGGCGTCGACTCCTGCAGCAGCTCGTGCAGCAGGGCGGTCAGCGGCTGCACCGAGCGCTGGAAGTGGATGACTTCGCGCGAGAGCCGGTAGATGCGCTCCGAGAGCCCGTCGTCCGAGTCGTCGCCGAAGAGCTGGTCCTCGATCTCGTCCACGTCGCCCTGGACGCCGAACACCACCGGCGCGTACTCGTCGACGACCTGGTCGAGGATCGCGTAGAGCACCGCTTCGGGCCCCCGGGCGAGGAGGGCCGGATCCTCCTCCAGCCGGCGGCGCACGCGGGCCAGGTCCGGGGAGTCGGCGTGCCGGATGGTGACCACGAAGTCGGGGCCGACGAAGACGTGCAGCTCGCCGAAGACGACGGTCTCGGCGGCGTCCGCGTAGCGCGCCGGCCGCAGCACCACGAAGAGCCCGTCGTCGTAGCGCTCGAGCTTGGCCCGCTGGTGCCCGCTCAGCGCGTCCTCGACCGCGAGCGGGTGGAGTCCGAACTCCTCGGCGACCGCCTCGACCTCCTCGCGCGTCGGGCGGTAGAGGCCGATCCAGGCCATGCCGTGCTCGTCGCGCATCAGCTCGAAGGTGTCCTCGAGCGAGTCGGGGTTCCGGATGCGGCGGCCGTCGACGTACACGGCGTTGTCGACGATGGTCATGGGCTCGGTTCTAGCACGCGGCGCCCGCTCACCAGCTGACCGGCAGCGCCTTGCCCTCCTCGTAGCCCGCCGCCGACTGCAGGCCCACGTGCGCCCGCTCGTGGAAGTCGGCCACGCTCCGGGCGCCGGCGTAGGTGAAGGACGAGCGGACCCCCGAGGTGATCATGTCGAGCAGGTCCTCGACCGAGGGCCGCAGCGGGTCGAGGTAGATGGTGGAGGAGGAGATGCCCTCGGCGAAGAGGCGCTTGCGGGCCAGCTCGTAGGCGTCGAGGCGGTCGAACCGCTCCTGCACCGCCTTGGCCGAGGCCATGCCCCAGCTCTCCTTGTAGACCCGGCCGGCCGCGTCGCTGCGCAGCTCCCCCGGCGCCTCGATCGTGCCGGCGAACCAGGAGCCGATCATCACGGAGGCGGCGCCCGCGGCCAGCGCGAGGGCGACGTCGCGCGGGTAGCGCACGCCGCCGTCGGCCCAGACGTGGGCGCCCAGCTCGTGCGCGCGCTCGGCCGTCTCGAGGACGGCCGAGAACTGCGGGCGGCCGACCGCGGTCATCATCCGGGTGGTGCACATCGCGCCGGGGCCTACGCCGACCTTGAGGATGTCCGCTCCCGCGTCGACGAGGTCGTGCACCGCGTCGGCCGTGACGACGTTGCCCGCCGCGATCGGCACTCCGAGATCGAGCGCGGAGACCGTCCGCAGCGCCCGGAGCATCCCCTCCTGGTGGCCGTGCGCGGTGTCGAGGACGAGGACGTCGACGCCCGCGGAGACGAGCGCGCGCGCCTTCGCCTCGACGTCGCCGTTGATGCCGACCGCCGCCGCGACCCGCAGACGCCCGTCCGCGTCGAGCGCCGGGTCGTAGACGGTGGAGCGGAGGGCGCCGGTGCGCGACAGCGTGCCGACCAGGGCGCCGTGGTGCAGCACCGGGGCGAAGTCGAGGTCAGCGGCGACCATGAGGTCGAAGGCGGCCCGCCCGGTGGGCACGTCGTCGGCGTCGATCGAGGGGGTGGCGGAGTGCACCAGGTCGCCCAGGCGCGCGTCCGGCAGCGCGGTCGCCAGGCGCGACGCCGGGACGCAGCCGAGGATCGCGCCGCCCTCCTCCTGCACCACGAAGCCGTGGCCGGCGACGGCGGGCAGGATGCGCAGCGCCTCCTCCACGGTCGTCGCCGGAGAGGCGGTGAGGGCGCCGGAGAAGGCGACCGGCTGGCGCTTCACCCAGCGGATCGCGGCGTCCAGCGCCTGCAGGGGCATGTCCTGCGGGAGGACGCCGAGGCCGCCCCGGCGCGCGAGCGTCGCCGCGAGACGCTGACCGGTGACCGAGTTCATGTTGGAGGAGACGACGGGGATCGTCGCCCCGGTGCCGTCGCCCGGGGCGAGCGAGACGTCGAGGCGGCTCGTCACCGACGAGCGGCCGGGGACGAGGAAGACGTCCGAGTAGGTGAGGTCGCCTGAGGGTGTTCCACCGGAGAAACGCATGGGGGAGACGCTACTCCGGCGCGGCCCCGGGTCGGCCGTGCAGGGAACGGGGCTAGGCTTGGCGACCGGGACGGGACCAGGCGACGGCACCGGTTCCCGCTGGTGCGAGGACGGACTCCTCCGCCGCGGTGGCAGGCGCCGAGGGATGCGACGGGCCCGTCCGGATGATCGAGGACGAATCTACGGAGAGAGTGGGCGATCGGCTGTGTCGAGCCAGTTGACCGGAGCAGGAACAGAGCAGGGCGCGGAGGACTTCGGAGCCAACGAGTGGCTCGTGGAGGAGCTGTACGAGCAGTACAGCGCCGACCGCGCCTCGGTGGACGAGTCCTGGTGGCCCATCCTGGAGCGCTACGGCGCCCAGCTCGCGAACTCCGGCAAGGACGCTCCGGCTCCGGCCGCCGCCGCGGCCCCCGCGCCCGCCGCCTCGAAGCCCGCCGCTGCCGCCGAGCGCGTCTCGTCGAGCGGCGGAGGCGCCGTGACCCATCCCGCCGCGGCCTCCTCCTCCGAGTCGACCCCCGCCTCCCGCACCACGTCGAAGCAGCCGAAGGCGCAGCCGATCCCGGCCGACGCTCCGGTGAGCAGGCCCTCCGCCGAGGAGTCGACGCCGGACGAGGACGTCGTCACCCCGCTCCGCGGCATGGCGAAGAGCCTCGCGACCAACATGGACGCCAGCCTCAGCATCCCCACCGCGACGAGCGTCCGCACGATCCCGGCGAAGCTGATGATCGACAACCGCATCGTCATCAACAACCACCTGCGCCGCACCCGCGGCGGCAAGGTCTCGTTCACGCACCTGATCGGCTGGGCGCTCATCCGCGCGCTCAAGGACTTCCCGAGCCAGAACGTGTTCTACGACGAGGTCGACGGCAAGCCCGCCGTCGTCGCCCCGGCGCACGTCAACCTCGGCATCGCGATCGACATGCCCAAGCCCGACGGCACCCGCGCGCTGCTCGTGCCGAGCATCAAGCGCGCCGACACGCTGAGCTTCACCGCCTACCTCTCGGCCTACGAGGACCTGGTCAAGCGCGCGCGCGGCAACAAGCTGGTCGCCGGCGACTTCGCGGGCACCACTCTCTCGCTGACGAACCCCGGCGGGATCGGCACGGTCCACTCCGTCCCCCGCCTGATGAAGGGCCAGGGCTGCATCATCGGCGCCGGCGCCCTCGAGTACCCGGCGGAGTTCCAGGGCGCGTCCGAGAAGACGCTGGTCGAGCTGGGCATCGGCAAGACCATCACCCTGACCTCGACCTACGACCACCGCGTCATCCAGGGCGCCGGCTCGGGCGAGTTCCTCAAGATCGTGCACGAGC
Organism: Rathayibacter sp. AY1B5; assembly: GCF_002932795.1. Taxonomy (NCBI): domain Bacteria; kingdom Bacillati; phylum Actinomycetota; class Actinomycetes; order Micrococcales; family Microbacteriaceae; genus Rathayibacter; species Rathayibacter sp. AY1B5. Next base: position 105,008 of record NZ_PSWM01000010.1, on the reverse strand, counting down.
TCCTGCTCGGCGGCCGCGGCTTCTACGAGGACATCTTCGCCGCGCTGCGCATCCCCTACGACCCGATCCACTGGTCCACGGACATCGCCGTCGACCTCGCCGAGCGCGTCTCCAAGACCGCCCGCGTGCAGGAGCTCATCAACTCGTTCCGCGTCCGCGGGCATCTGATGGCCGACGTCGACCCGCTGGAGTACGTGCAGCGCTCGCACCCCGACCTCGCCATCGAGAGCCACGGACTCACCTTCTGGGACCTCGACCGCGAGTTCGTCACGGACGGCTTCGGCGGCAAGCGCCAGCTCAAGCTGCGCGACATCCTCGGGATCCTCCGCGACTCGTACTGCCGCACCGTCGGCGTCGAGTACATGCACATCCAGGACCCGGAGCAGCGCGCCTGGATGCAGCAGAAGCTCGAGCGCGGCTACGAGAAGCCGGGCCACGACGAGCAGCTGCGCATCCTCGGCAAGCTCAACGAGGCCGAGGCCTTCGAGACCTTCCTGCAGACCAAGTACGTGGGCCAGAAGCGCTTCTCGCTCGAGGGCGGGGAGTCGCTCATCGCGCTGCTCGACGCCGTCCTGCAGGGTGCGACCGACGAGCACCTCGACGAGGTCGCGATCGGCATGGCCCACCGCGGCCGCCTGAACGTGCTGACCAACATCGCCGGCAAGACCTACGGCCAGATCTTCCGCGAGTTCGAGGGCACCCAGGACCCGCGCACGGTCCAGGGCTCCGGAGACGTGAAGTACCACCTCGGCACCGAGGGCACGTTCCGCGGTGCTGCGGGCGAGGAGATCCCCGTCTACCTGGCGGCGAACCCCTCGCACCTCGAGGCCGTGAACGGCGTGCTCGAGGGCATCGTCCGCGCCAAGCAGGACCGCAAGCCCATCGGCACCTTCACCACGCTGCCGATCCTCGTCCACGGCGACGCCGCGATGGCGGGCCAGGGCGTGGTGGTCGAGACCCTGCAGATGTCGCAGCTGCGCGCGTACCGCACCGGCGGCACGATCCACATCAACATCAACAACCAGGTCGGATTCACGACTCCCCCTCACGAGGCCCGCACCTCGATCTACTCGACCGACATGGCGAAGACGATCCAGGCGCCGATCTTCCACGTGAACGGCGACGACCCCGAGGCCGTCGTGCACGTCGGCCAGCTCGCGTTCGAGTACCGCCAGCGGTTCAACCGCGACGTGGTCATCGACCTGATCTGCTATCGCCGGCGCGGGCACAACGAGGGCGACGACCCCTCGATGACCCAGCCGCTGATGTACAGCCTGATCGAGGCCAAGCGCTCGGTGCGCAAGCTGTACACCGAGGCGCTCGTCGGTCGCGGCGACATCACCGAGGAGGAGTACGACCGGGCGCACCAGGACTTCCAGGACCGCCTGGAGCGCGCCTTCGCCGAGACCCACGCGGCGCAGACGGGTGCGATCCCCGTGATCAGCGCCGACGGCGACTCCGTGGCCGACCTCGAGCTGCCCGATGCGCAGCAGGGCGAGGACTATCCGGGCGAGCCGGAGGCGACCGGAGTGAAGAACGAGGTCGTCACCCGCATCGGCGACGCGTTCACTACTCCGCCCGAGGGCTTCACCGTGCACCCCAAGCTCCAGCAGCTGCTGGCGAAGCGCCAGGAGATGAGCCGTTCCGGCTCCATCGACTGGGCCTTCGGCGAGCTGCTCGCGCTCGGCTCCCTCCTGCTCGAGGACACCCCGGTGCGCCTCGTCGGCCAGGACACGCGCCGCGGGACGTTCGTCCAGCGCCACGCGGTCCTCCACGACCGCGAGAACGGCCAGGAGTGGCTGCCGCTGATGAACCTGTCCGAGCAGCAGGCCCGGCTGTGGATCTACGACTCGCTGCTCTCGGAGTACGCGGCGATGGCGTTCGAGTACGGCTACTCGGTCGAGCGGCCCGACTCGCTTGTGCTGTGGGAGGCGCAGTTCGGCGACTTCGCGAACGGCGCCCAGATCGTGATCGACGAGTTCATCTCCTCCGCCGAGCAGAAGTGGGGCCAGCGCTCGTCGCTCGTGCTCCTGCTCCCGCACGGCTACGAGGGCCAGGGCCCCGACCACTCGTCGGCGCGGATCGAGCGCTACCTGCAGATGTGCGCGGAGCGGAACATGACCGTCGCGCGCCCGTCGACCCCGGCGTCCTACTTCCACCTGCTGCGCCGACAGGCCTACTCCCGGCCGCGCCGCCCGCTGATCGTCTTCACCCCGAAGGCGATGCTGCGCCTGCGCGGAGCCTCGAGCCCGGTCGATGACTTCACCTCGGGCCGCTTCGAGCCGGTGATCGACGACGCGCGGATCCAGGACGCCTCCGCCGTGAAGCGCGTCCTGCTCCACGCCGGCAAGGTCCACTACGACCTCAAGGCCGAGCTCGAGAAGAAGCCCGACGACGGCATCGCGCTGGTCCGGGTCGAGCAGTACTACCCGGCGCCGATCGAGGAGCTGCGCGGCATCGCCGAGCGCTACCCGGACGCGGAGCTCGTCTGGGTGCAGGACGAGCCCGAGAACCAGGGCGCCTGGCCGTTCATGGCCCTCGAGGTCGCTCCGAAGCTGGGCCGGTCCATGCGGGTCGTCTCGCGGCCGTCCGCGGCCTCCCCCGCGGCGGGCTCGGCCAAGCGGCACGCCTCCGAGCAGGCCGACCTGCTGTCGCGGGCGCTCACCCGCTGACCCGCGGTCCTCGCGACGCGGTCGGGCCCGTCGGAACCTCGTGTTCCGGCGGGCCCGACGCGTTGCGGGGGGACCGTGCCGGACCGCAGGCCTGCGGGAGCTGCAGCAGGGCTCCCGCTGTGCGCGTCGGCGGCCAGGAGGCCGCCGGACACGACGGAGCCCCGGCCCCTCGAGGGGCCCGCGGTGCGCGGGACTCCTCGTCGGGCCGGGGCTCCCCGGGTCGTGCTGCGCCTAGAGGCGGGCGGGCGTCTGGGAGTGCGCGGCGTGCTCGTCGCGGAGCATGCCGAGAACCTGGGCGCGGAGGTCCTCCGGCGCCGTCTCCTTGCACGCGCGCTGCACGGCGACCGTCAGCACCACGCCGACCTTCGCCTCGTCGGCGCAGTCCACGCATCCCGCCATGTGCTCGCGGATGTCGGCGGAATCCTCCTTGCACAGCTCGTTGTGGAGGTACTCCTCGAGCTCGGCCTTCGCCTTCGTGCAGCCGCTGTCGGTCATTTCGTGCTCCCGGAAGTGAATGCGGCGCGGAATCCGCGCTCGCGTGCGTAGTCGGTGAGTCGTTCGCGCAGCATGCGCCGGCCGCGGTGCAGCCGGCTCATGACGGTCCCGACGGGGGTCTTCATGATGTCCGCGATCTCCTGGTAGGAGAATCCTTCGACATCGGCGAAGTAGACGGCGAGCCGGAAGTCCTCCGGGATCGCCTGGAGCGCCTCCTTCACCGCGGTGTCGGGGAGGTGGTCGATCGCCTCCGCCTCGGCCGAGCGGCTGGAGGTGGCCGTGGTCGACTCGGCGCCGCCCAGCTGCCAGTCCTCGAGCTCGTCGATCGCGCTCTGGTAGGGCTCGCGCTGCTTCTTGCGGTACGAGTTGATGAACGTGTTCGTGAGGATGCGGTAGAGCCAGGCCTTCAGGTTGGTGCCCTGCTCGAACTGGCGGAACGCGCCGAAGGCCTTGGCGAACGTCTCCTGCACGAGGTCCTGCGCGTCGGAGGGGTTCTTCGTCATCCGCAGACCGGCAGCGTAGAGCTGGTCGATGAAGGGCAGCGCCTGCTGCTCGAAGAGGGAGCGGAGATCCACGGGAGCCTCGACCGGGGCGTCGTCCAGCGACTCCTCGACGGTCTCCACGATCGTCTGCTCCGCGTCGGCGGGCTCGGGAGCCTCGTCGGCGGGGGTGGTGCGGGGTTCGTCGTCGCGAGTCATCACGAGCGATTCTAGAGCGGCGGCGCGGCGGACGACCGGGGTTGCGGCCCGAGGGCGCCTCCGGGCGACGGGCCTGCTGCTGGGGAGGACCGGGGGTGCTGCCGTCATGCTCCGCCTCCGTCACGCTCCTGACGACGCCCTGCGCGCCGACTATCCTGACAACCGATGGTCTTCTCGCGTTATTCCGCTCCCGAGTTCGATCCGTACGGCGACGCCCGTGCGCTCCCCGGCGACGACGCCTGGCCCGCACCCCTCGCGGCCGGCGCTCTCGACGCCGAGGTCGGCCTGCCCGGCTCCAAATCGCTGACCAACCGCGAGCTCGTGCTCGCGGCTCTGGCCGACGGGCCCTCCACGCTGCGGGCGCCGCTGCACTCCCGCGACAGCGCCCTGATGATCGAGGCGCTGCGCTCGCTCGGCACCACGATCCGGGAGTCGGGCTCGACCGGCGGCTTCGGCGCCGACCTGGTCGTGGAGCCCGCGGAGGAGCTGCTCGGCTCGACCACGATCGACTGCGGGCTCGCGGGCACCGTGATGCGCTTCGTCCCGCCGCTGGCCGGCCTCGCGCTCGGCCCCACCACCTTCGACGGCGACGCGTACGCGGCGAAGCGGCCGATGGGGGCGACCATCGCCTCCCTCCGCGCGCTCGGCGTCGACGTCGCCGATGACGGGCGCGGCGCGCTCCCCTTCACCGTCCACGGCTCCGGATCCGTCCGGGGCGGCGACGTCGTCGTCGACGCCTCGCGGTCGAGCCAGTTCGTCTCGGCGCTCCTGCTGGCGGGCGCCCGCTTCGACGAGGGACTCCACCTGCGCCACGAGGGCAGCGCCGTCCCCTCCCGGCCCCACATCGACATGACCGTCGCCGCGCTGGCGGCCCGGGGCGTCGAGGTCGGCACGCCCGCCGACGGCGAGTGGACCGTCGCGCCGCAGCCCATCGCCGGCGCCGACGTCCTGATCGAGCCCGACCTCTCGAACGCCGCGCCGTTCCTCGCCGCGGCCCTCGTCACGGGCGGCCGGGTCCGGCTGCGCCACTGGCCGGCCGTCACCACGCAGGTCGGGGCGCACCTCGAGCGGATCCTGCCGCTGTTCGGCGCCCGCGTCGAGCGCGACGGCGAGGACCTCGTGGTCACCGGCGGCGACGAGATCCTCGGCGTGGACCTCGACCTGTCGGAGGGCGGCGAGCTCGCCCCCGCCCTCGCCGCCCTCGCCGCACTGGCCTCCACTCCCAGCACCCTGACCGGGATCGGCCACATCCGCCACCACGAGACGGACCGCCTCGCCGCCCTCGCCGCCGAGATCACCGGCCTCGGCGGCCGGGTCACCGAGCTCGAGGACGGTCTGCGCATCGAGCCCGCCGAGCTCCACGGCGGCCGCTGGCGCACCTACTCCGACCACCGCATGGCTCACGCCGGCGCTCTGATCGGCCTCGTGGTCCCCGGAGTGGTGATCGAGGACGTCGCGACCACCGCGAAGACCCTCCCGCAGTTCCCGGAGCTGTGGACGACCCTCGCCGGATCGGTCTGACCCGTGTCGTGGTGGACGGACAGCGGCCTCGACGCCGACGGTGCTCTCGACGACTTCGACGGCTACGACGAGTCGGACGCGCGGGTGCGCCCGAATCCGAAAGGCACGAAACCCCGGACCAAGAACCGGCCCGCCTACGAGGACGCCGAGATCGCGATGGTGCTCGGCGTCGATCGGGGGCGCTACACCGTGATGATCGGCGACGGGACGCCCGAGGAGCACGAGTTCACGGCCGCCCGGGCTCGCGAGTTGCGGCGCCAGGCGATCGTGGCCGGCGACCGCGTCGACGTGGTCGGGGACTCCAGCGGCGACGAGGGGACGCTCGCCCGCATCGTCCGCATCCGCGAGCGGTCGACCCTCCTCCGCCGCAGCGCCGACGACACCGACGCGATCGAGCGCGTGATCGTCGCCAACGCCGACCAGATGCTCTGCGTCGTGGCCGCCGCCGACCCCGAGCCCCGGACCCGGCTGGTCGACCGCTACCTGGTCGCCGCCTTCGACGCCGGGATCACGCCGATGCTCTGCATCACCAAGACCGACCTCGCGGACCCGGCCCCGTTCCTCCGCAACTTCGAGGGGCTCGACCTCCGCGTGTTCCTCTCGAGCCAGGACGAGCCGCCGGTCGACGAGATCGCCGACGCCCTCCTCGGCCACGAGACCGTGGTCGTCGGGCACTCCGGAGTCGGCAAGTCCACCCTCGTGAACAAGCTCGTCCCGGACGCGCACCGGGCGATCGGGCGCGTCAACACCGTGACGGGACGCGGACGGCACACCTCCTCCTCCACCGTCTCGCTGCGCGTCGAGCGAGGCGACCGGCACGGTTGGGTGATCGACACCCCCGGCGTCCGCTCCTTCGGACTCGGCCACGTGAACACCGACAACATCCTCGGTGCCTTCACGACCCTCGCGGTGATCGCTCAGGACTGCCCGCGCGGCTGCACGCACCTGCCCGACTCCCCCGACTGCGCGATCATCGAGGCCGTCTCCGGCGGCCTGCTGGGCGCCAGCGGACCGGAGCGCCTCGACTCGCTCCAGCGCCTCCTGACCACCTTCGCCACGACCGACGGAAGCAGACGATGACCGATCTCTCCCCCCTCCCCGCCGAGGCGCGCCTCGCCGCCGGCGACTCCGCTCCGGAGTTCACGCTGCCGAACCAGGACGGCGACCCCGTCTCGCTCGCGGAGTACCGCGGACGGCGCGTCATCCTGTTCTTCTACCCCGAGGCCGACACCCCCGGCTGCACCACGGAGGCCTGCGACTTCCGCGACAACGCGGCGTCCCTCCGCGACTCCGGCTACGAGGTCCTCGGGATCTCGCGGGACGCGCCGGAGGCTCTGCGCCGCTGGGCCGACGCCCAGGGCATCGCCTACCCGCTGCTGAGCGACCCCGACATGACCGTGCACCGCGCCTACGCGGTGTGGGGCGAGAAGAGCCTCTACGGCAAGACCGTCGTCGGCGTGCTGCGCTCGACGTTCGTCGTCGGAGCCGAGGGCGCGCTGGAGTTCGCGCAGTACGGCGTCCGGGCGACCGGGCACGTGCAGGCGCTCCGCAAGAAGCTGAAGCTCGTCTGACCCCGGGCGCGCGGTGCGGGTCATCGCGCGCCACCGGCTCTCCGGACACCGATCGTCTGCGAGCAGCTCTCATGTCGACATGAGCGGCACCACCGGTGCCCCGTCGCGACGAGAGGTGGTCAGGATGCGCTCGAATGCTCGCAGGACGACGGCCGGAGCGGCGATCGCGGTCGTGGCCGCCGCGCTGGCGGGCTGCACGCCGCCGGTTCCGGCGCTCACCGCCGCCAGGGTGCTGCAGTCGGTGTCCGTCGCCGTCTCGTCCGACGGGGGCGTCCGCGCGATCGAGGGGACGGCCCTCGGCGTCGGTGACGATCCCTCCCAGCGGATCCCCGGCACTCCTCGCCGTGCCGCCCCCGATCCGAGCTTCCGTCGGCTTCGAGGGGAGGCGTAGTGGAGACCGCTCGGGCGGATCAGCGGTGGCGCATCGATCAGAACCCCTCGTTGAACCGCGGTGCGTAGTCGGCGCCCAGCGCCTCCAGCTCGTCGGCGGTCAGCTCCACGTCCAGCGACGCGACCGCGTCGTCGAGGTGGTGGAGCTTCGTGGCTCCGACGATCGGAGCGGTGACCGCCTCCTGCTGCCGGACCCAGGCGAGCGCCACCTGCGCACGGGGCACGCCGCGCTGCTCGGCGATGCGTGCGACGGTCGCGACGGTCCGCCGGTCGGCCTCCTCCTGCTGGCGGTAGAGGGTGCCGCCGAAGACGTCGGTCTCGGTGCGCGCAGTGGTCTCGTCCCAGTCGCGGGTGAGCCGGCCCCGGGCGAGCGGCGACCACGGGATCACGCCGACTCCCTGGTCGACGCAGAAGGGGTGCAGCTCGCGCTCGTCCTCGCGCTGGATCAGGTTGTACTGGTCCTGCATCGAGACGAACCGCGTCCAGCCGCCCAGATCCGCGGTGTACTGCGCCTTCGCGAACTGCCACGCCCACATGCTCGAGGCGCCGATGTAGCGCGCCCTGCCCGAGCGGACGACGTCGTGGAGCGTCTCCATCGTCTCCTCGATCGGCGTCTCGGGGTCCCAGCGGTGGATCTGGTAGAGGTCGACGTAGTCCGTGCCGAGTCGCCGGAGGCTGTCGTCGATCGCGCTGAGGATGTGCCGCCGCGAGAGGCCGCCGCCGTTGGGGCCGCGGCGCATCCGCCCGTGGACCTTCGTGGCGATCACGACCTCCTCGCGGACCGCGAAGTCCGCGAGCGCCCGGCCGACGAACTCCTCGCTCGTGCCGTCGGAGTAGACGTCCGCCGTGTCGAACGTGGTGATGCCGAGCTCCAGCGCCCGCCGGAGGAAGGTCCGCGACTCCTCCTCGCCCGTGCTCCAGCCGTGGGCCCCGCGCTCGGGAGCGCCGAAGCTCATGCAGCCGAGGACGATCGAGGAGATCTGCAGGCCGCTGGAGCCGAGTCGGGTGGAGTCCATGCGCGTCGCTTCCGTGTCGAGGAGGGGGTCCCTCCAGCGTCGCACCCGCGAGCGGCGGCGCGCCAGCCGTCCGGCTACACGGCCGGATCGCGACGAGTGGCGGCGACCACGCTCGGGAGGAACAGCGCGACGACGGCCACCCCGGCCGGCGCCAGCAGCGCCCAGCCGATGTCGGGCACGGCGTACTGGCCCTGGAAGGCGCCGAGCGCCACGGCCGTCATCACCAGCTGGATCGTCAGCGCCGACGCGCGCATCCAGCCGCGCCGTCGCACGGCGCCGAGCGTCGTCGCGGCGGCCCAGCACACGGCGATCAGCGCGAGGACGACGATGGCGATCCCGCCGCCGACCGTATCGGCCCTAGTCGTCAGCAGCTCGAGCACGAGCCACGCCGCGACCCCGGCGACGGCGAGCGTCTCGAGGGCCAGGACCGCGATCAGCACCATCAGACCGAGCGGCCGGGAGGCGGTCGGGCGGGGTCCGCGAGACCGGTTCGCGTCAGCGGTCACAGGCACATCCCATCCAGGACTCTTGATTCGGGCTCATCCCCGTGACAGGCTAGTCCAGTTCGTTTCACCGCTCACAGGGTCGTGGGTTTCCGCCGATGTGAACATCCGATCCCGCCGCGCCGTCAGGCACGGGGGCGAGCCGGATGACCAGCACTGGAGCCGGGTGGCCGACGCAGTGCTCGCGCATCGCGTCGAGTGCACCGGCAAGAACCGAGCGTTCTCCCGTCCACCACCCCGATCCACCCCGCGCTCCAGCACGGGGCCTCGTGGCGTGCGCCGGTGAGGGCGCGGAGGTCGAGTACTGGTCGGGATCGTCGGCGTGGATCGATCATCCCACCCGAACACTGCGTGGTTCCTCCACGCACGCCTTCACACAAGGAGCACCCGCATGGACTGGCGCGACAAGGCCGCTTGCCTCACCGCAGACCCCGAGCTTTTCTTCCCGGTCGGCAACACCGGCCCGGCCGTGGACCAGATCGAGAAGGCGAAGTCGGTGTGCGCACGTTGCACCGTCACCGAGGTCTGCCTCCAGTACGCCCTCGAGACCGGCCAGGACTCGGGCGTGTGGGGCGGCCTCAGCGAGGACGAGCGCCGTGCCCTGAAGCGCCGCGCCGCCCGCGCACGCCGCGCCTCCTAGGCGCACCAGCCGCTCGGCGGCACGAACGATCCCGACCCCCGTCGCCTCTCGGCAGCGGGGGTCGCGTCGTCTCCGGGCTCAGGAGCGGGCGCGCTCCAGCCACCGCAGCGGCACCTCGATGGTGACCTCTGTGCCGCGCCCGACCAGCGTGTGCCAGTCGATCGTGCCGCCGAGCTCGCCCTGGATGAGCGTGCGCACGATCTGCGTGCCCAGGCCCGATCCCACCTTGCCCTCCGGCAGCCCGACGCCCGTGTCGCGCACCTTCACCGTGAGCTCGTCGTCGCTGCGCGAGGCGACGATCTCCACGTCGCCCTCGCGTCCGGCCAGGCCGTGCTCGACGGCGTTGGTGACCAGCTCGGTCAAGGCGAGGGCGAGCGGAGTCGCGTACTCGCTGGGCAGGTTGCCGAAGCTCCCCGTCAGCTTCGGGTGCACCGTGGTGTTGTGGGTCGAGGCGACCTCGGCGATCAGCAGCAGCACCCGGTCGAAGACCGCGTCGAAGTCGACGTTCTGGTTCAGCCCCTCCGAGAGGGTGTCGTGCACGACCGCGATGGCGGCGACGCGGCGCATCGCCTGCGTGAGCGCCTCCCGGGCGAGGTCGGAGTGGGTGCGCCTGGCCTGGATCCGCAGCAGCGAGGCCACGGTCTGCAGGTTGTTCTTGACGCGGTGGTGGATCTCGCGGATCGTCGCGTCCTTGGTGATGAGCTCCCGCTCCTGGTGGCGCAGCTCCGTCACGTCGCGGCACAGGACGACGGCGCCGACCCGCTCGCCGCGGTCGCGGATCGGGATCGCGCGCAGCGACACCGTCACTCCGCGGGCCTCGATGTCGGTGCGCCACGGCGCCCGGCCGGTCACGACCAGCGGGAGCGACTCGTCGATGACGACCTTGCCGGCGATCAGCTTCGTGGTGACCTCGGCGAGCGACTCCCCCTCGAGCTCGTCGGCGAACCCGATGCGGTTGAACGCCGAGAGGGCGTTGGGGCTCGCGAACGTGGTGACGCCGTCGACGTCCAGGCGGATCAGGCCGTCGGACGCGCGCGGTGCACCCCGGCGAGGACCGGTCGGCGCGCCCAGATCGGGGAAGTCGCCCGAGGCGATCATCGAGAAGAGGTCGTTCGCGCAGTCGTTGAACGTCAGCTCCTGCCGGCTCGGCGTGCGCGTCTCGCTGAGGTTGGTGTGGCGCGTGACGACCGCGATGGGGCGGTCGGTCGTCCCGCCGTCGGAGGCGCCCAGGCGGCGCAGGACGGGCACCGCGCGCACGCGGGTGGGCGTCTCCTCGAACCAGTCCGGGGCGGAGGTGTCGACGATCCGAGCGGTCTCGAACGCCTCGACGACCTGGGCGCGCCACTCCGACTTGATCCTCTGCCCGACGAAGTCGCGGTAGAAGAGCGTCGCCGCGCTGCTGGGGCGCGCGTGGGCGACGGCGACGAAGCTGTCGTCGGCCGTGGGCACCCAGAGCACGATGTCGGCGAAGGCCAGGTCGGCGAGCAGCTGCAGGTCGCCGACCAGCAGGTGCAGCCATTCGACGTCCGCTTCGTCGGATCGGCCGTGGGAGAGGACGAGGTCACTGAGGGTCGACACCCGCCAAGCCTAGGGCGCGCTCGGGCGGCGCACGCCGCACTCGCTGTCCACAGCTCGGGGCGGCCGACGATTATCCACAGACTGCGCGTCTGCGCTCCATGAGCATCTCTCGACTGCTTCGATGAGGTCGTCCTCGCGTGCCGACCCGGCGCGCCCCGCCCGTCGAGCAGAGAGGTGACCCGGACCCGTGAACAGCTCGTCCTGCCCCAGGAGATCGCCGCATGAGCCTTCCCCTCCACGCCTTCGACTACCGCACCCTCCCCCTCGACCCCGAGGCGGCCGTGGAGCCGCTCACTCTCGCGGAGTTCTTCGCCCCTCAGCCCGCGACCCGCGCGGAGCTGCCCGATCCGGAGCCCCTGCTCGCCCGCCTCACGCACCTCGTGATCGAGATCCTCGAGGGCTCGCGCGAGATCGACCAGATCGCGCGATGGCTGAGCGACGAGGTGTACCACCACCTGCAGAAGCGGGTCGTGCTCGCGGCCCGCGCCCGCAGCCTGCGGAAGCGGACGGCCCAGCGCGTCCCGTTCACGGTCGGACGAGTGATCGTCACCGAGCCTCGGGACGGCGTCGTCGAGGGAGTGGTCCTGGTGCATCACCGCGCACGGAGCCGAGCCGTCGCGATCCGGCTCGAGGGCACGGATGCGCGCTGGCGGGCCACCGCGATCACCGTGCTGTGAGGAGCGGATCAGCGCTCCCGGGCGGCGGGGCGTCGGTGACGAGAGAGTCGGCGCGACCGAGCTCCGCTACCTCCTCGGGGACGGCTTCGCAGTCGCCGACTACGACCGCGTCGGCGGACTCCCTCCCCAACCCGGGTCGGAAGCGGTCTGCGCAGCGGTGGAGTCGACGCTCGAGGCCTGCTGCGTCCCCGGGCTCGTCCTCGAGACGGACCGGCCGACGACGATCGGCCTCGGCGACACCTTCGCCGGCGGCTTCGTCTCGGCCCTCGCGCGCGGCGAGTCCTGACGGTGGGAGGGAAAGGGATCCGAAGCCTCCGCAGGAACGCCGACGGCCCCGGACCCCGCTGCTGCGGGGTCCGGGGCCGTCGGCGTCGTCCGGGAATACTCAGCGGCGCTTGGACTGCGCGCGGCGCTCCTCGCGGTTGGCGGGAGGGGCGTCCGAGCCGCCCGGCTTCTGGCCGAAGGCGCCGGTCGTCGGAGTCTCCTCCGCCTCGCCCTCGGGGAGCGCCTTGCGGGCCTCCTCGGCGCGGGCCTTCGCGGTGGCCGCCTGCTGCACCTGTCCGCGCTGGTTGCGGACCTCGACGCCGCCGGTGTCGCTCGGCGCCGAGTAGCTGAGCTTCTCGGCCGGAGCCACCGGCTGAGCGAGCCCCTTGGCCGCGACCCCGGCGACCTCGCCCTGCTTCTGGGTCACCTCGACCTCGAGGTTGAAGAGGAAGCCGACGGTCTCCTCGCGGATCTGCCCCATCATCTGCTGGAACAGGGCGAAGCCCTCGCGCTGGTACTCGACCAGCGGGTCGCGCTGGGCCATCGCGCGCAGGCCGATGCCGTCCTTGAGGTAGTCCATCTCGTAGAGGTGGTCGCGCCAGCGGCGGTCGATCACCGAGAGCACGACGCGGCGCTCGAGCTCGCGCATGGCGGGAGAGCCCAGCTGCTCCTCGCGGCGCTGGTAGGCGAGCTGCGCGTCCGAGAGGATCTCGCGGCGCATGAACTCCTTGTTGATGCGGCCGCGGCTGCCCGCCTCCTGCACCACCTCGTCGATGGTGAGGCTGATCGGGTACAGCGTCTTCAGCTCGGTCCAGAGGGCGTCGAAGTCCCAGTCGTCGCCGTTGCCGTCGCCGGTGTGCACCTCGAGGATCTCGTCGATCACGTCGACGAGGAACTTCTGGGTGCGCTCGTGCAGGTCGTCGCCCTCGAGGATGTGGCGGCGGTCCGAGTAGATCGCCTCGCGCTGGCGGTTGAGGACGTCGTCGTACTTGAGGACGTTCTTGCGGATCTCGGCGTTGCGGGCCTCGACCTGCGACTGGGCGCTGCGGATGGCGCGCGAGACGACCTTCGACTCGATGGCGATGTCGTCCGGGACGTTGCCCCGGCCCATGAGCGCCTCGGCGGCGCCGGAGTTGAACAGGCGCATCAGGTCGTCGGTGAGCGAGAGGTAGAAGCGGCTCTCCCCCGGGTCGCCCTGGCGGCCCGAGCGTCCGCGGAGCTGGTTGTCGATGCGGCGCGACTCGTGACGCTCGGTGCCGAGCACGTAGAGGCCTCCGGCGGCCTGGACCTTCTCGGCCTCCTCGCCCACCTTCTCCTTGACGGCCGCGAAGACCTCGTCCCATGCGGCCTCGTACTCCTCCGGGGTCTCGGAGGGGTTGAGGCCCTTCGCCGTCATCTCGGAGACCGCGAGGAACTCGGCGTTGCCGCCGAGCATGATGTCGGTGCCTCGACCGGCCATGTTGGTCGCGACGGTGACGGCGCCGAGGCGGCCGGCCTGGGCGACGATGGCCGCCTCCCGCGCGTGGTTCTTGGCGTTCAGGACCTCGTGGCGCACGCCCTTCTTGGCGAGCAGGCGCGAGAGGTACTCGCTCTTCTCGACGCTGGTCGTGCCGACGAGGACCGGCTGCCCGGCCGCGTGGCGCTCCGCGATGTCCTCGACGACCTGGGCGAACTTGACCTGCTCGTTCTTGTAGACGAGGTCGGCGTTGTCGATCCGCTGCATCTTGCGGTTCGTCGGGATCGGGACGACGCCGAGCTTGTAGGTCGACATGAACTCGGCGGCCTCGGTCTCGGCCGTTCCGGTCATGCCGGAGAGCTTCGCGTAGAGGCGGAAGTAGTTCTGGAGCGTGACGGTCGCCAGGGTCTGGTTCTCGGCCTTGACCTGCACGCCCTCCTTCGCCTCGATGGCCTGGTGGATGCCCTCGTTGTAGCGGCGTCCCGCCAGGATGCGGCCGGTGTGCTCGTCGACGATCAGGACCTCGCCGTTCAGCACGACGTAGTCCTTGTCCTTCTTGAACAGCGCGCGCGCCTTGATGGCGTTGTTGAGGAACGAGATCAGCGGCGTGTTCGCCGACTCGTAGAGGTTGTCGATGCCGAGGTAGTCCTCGACCTTCTCGATGCCGGGCTCGAGGACGCCGACGGTGCGCTTCTTCTCGTCGACCTCGAAGTCCTCGCCCTCGTCGAGGCGCTTCGCGAGGTTGGCGAACTCCGCGAACCAGCGGTTCGCCTCGCCCGAGGCCGGTCCGGAGATGATCAGCGGCGTGCGGGCCTCGTCGATGAGGATCGAGTCGACCTCGTCGACGATGGCGTAGAAGTGGCCGCGCTGGACCATGTCCTGCGCCTGCCACGCCATGTTGTCGCGGAGGTAGTCGAAGCCGAACTCGTTGTTCGTGCCGTAGGTGATGTCGGCCGCGTACTGCTCGCGGCGCTGCTCCGGGGTCTGGCCGGAGAGGATCACCCCGGTCGTCATGCCGAGGGCGCGGAACACGCGCCCCATCAGCTCGGACTGGTACGACGCGAGGAAGTCGTTCACCGTGACGATGTGCACGCCGCGACTGGCGATCGCGTTGAGATAGGCCGGGAGGGTGGCGACGAGCGTCTTGCCCTCTCCGGTCTTCATCTCGGCGATGTTGCCCAGGTGCAGGGCGGCGCCGCCCATGAGCTGCACGTCGAAGTGGCGGAGGCCGAGCGTCCTGCGCGAGGCCTCGCGGACGGCGGCGAACGCCTCCGGCAGCAGGTCGTCGAGGGACTCGCCGTTCGAGTAGCGCTCGCGCAGCTCGACGGTCTCGTTCTTCAGCTCCTCGTCGCTGAGGTGCGTGAAGTCCTCTTCGAGGGCGTTGACGGCCTTCGCGTAGTTCTCGAGGCGGCGGATGACCCGCCCCTCCCCGACGCGAAGGACCTTTTCGAGGACAGAGGCCACGGGGTACTCCAAAAAAGTAGAAGACAGGAGTCGCGCGCCGGAGCGCGGACCGCGACCAGCCTAGCCGGGGCGGGCGGTGAGCGGTCGGGGCGACGCGTCCGCCCTGGGCGGACTCCCTGCCTGGGCACGGGGAGGGCCCCGGAGCGGATACTCCGGGGCCCGGGGTCGGATCTCAGCCGGCGGCCTGCTCGGCGAGCTCGTCGGCCTCGTCGCCGAGGCCGATGACGCCGTAGTCCCAGCCCTTGCGGCGGTAGACCACGCTCGGGCGGTTCGTGTCGGAGTCGATGAAGAGGTAGAAGTCGTGTCCGACCAGCTCCATGTAGTCGACGGCGTCGTCGACGGTCATCGAGACGGAGGCGAAGACCTTCTTGCGGATGACGACGGGGCAGTACGGCTCCTCGGCCTCGTCCTCCACCGGCTCCGGCGCCTCCTGCACGGGGATCACACCCGTGCTCAACTGCTCCAGGACCGCGGCGTCGGCCGGCTGGATGGCGACGACGCTGAAGTCGTCGGCGGCCGCGTCGCGGAGCGAGGTCGGCCGATGCTGGCCCCGATGGACCTTCTTCCGATCCTTGGCCCGTCTCACCCGTTCGAGCAGCCGGCCGATGGCGACGTCGAACGCCGCGTACTTGTCGGCTCCGCTCGCCTCGGCCCGGACCACGGGCCCCTTGCCGATCAGCGTCAGCTCCACGCGGTCGCCGCCGGCCGAGCCCTTGCCCTCGGCGTGCCTGCTCGCCTTGATCTCGAGTGCGAGAGCACGATCGGCGAGGTGCGCCACCTTGTCCGACTTCTCCGTCGCGTACGCGCGGAAGCGATCGGTGATGTCGATGTTGCGTCCTGTGATGTCGATGTCCATGACAACCTCCCAGTCGAGTACGGCGTGCCGCCTTTCTCCGGGGCGGACCGTTCACGCCGTGCCCCCACCGTAGACCCCGGCCACCGGATCGTCACCGGGAGTTCGTCCGGATTCTGCTGGTACGTTCCCTCCTCGTTCCGCAGTGCCGGCGAGCGCTGCCGCCGCCCTGACGGTCCCGCCCGCCGCGCGCACGGCGCGCCGCAGCTCGAGCAGGGTCGCGCCCGAGGTGACCACGTCGTCGACGAGGACCACCGGCGGCCACGACGAGAGCGGCCGGCGGGCGCGGAACGCCCCGTCGAGATTGCCGCGCCGCTCGACGCGGCCGAGCCCGACCTGATCGCGGACCGTCCGCGACCGCCGGAGAGGACGCGCCGCCCGCCCTCCCGCCGCGGCGACCAGCTGCGCGACGGGATCGGCGCCCCGCCGCACGCGGCCGAGCCAGGAGCCGGGCGGGACGACCAGGATCGCGGGGCTGCCGGCGAGCGCCGCGCCGAGGGCCGGGCGCAGCAGCACGCCGAGCGGGGCGAGGCAGGCAGTGCGGCCCTCCTCCTTCAGCGCGACGACGAGACGGCGCACCGTGCCCTCGTACGGGGCCCCGGTGACGACGAGGAGCGGATCGTCCGGCGGCCCGACGACGCGGGTCAGCAGTGACGCCGAGGCGGCCGCGTCGGCCGAGCAGTCCGGGCAGGGCGCCCGGCTCGTCGGCTCTCCGCAGGCGGGGCACTCCAGCGGGAGGAGGACGGCGAGGGCGTCGAGCAGGTGATCGGAGAGCATTCCTCCACGCTCGCCGACCGGGCCGCGGCGCGGGGTGCGGATCCGTCGGACCGGGACGATCCGCCCGCTGGACGAACCTGGGGAGGAGCATCCGGAGCGCACCGCCGCCGTGGGTAGTCGCCGCCGGGGACAGGACCCGTCAGGACCCCATGCCGGTCTGCGCCGCGAGCAGCCGGATGTCCGTCGCGATCGTCTGCCAGGCCGAGCCCCGCTGCTGCCGGAGCTCCCCGCCCTCGGCGAGGATGCGGACCTGGGTCGAGGTGTTGCCCGCGGCGATCTGGACCGTGCCCGTCGTCGTGCCGAGCGCCGTGGCGCCTCCGCCGAGGAGGTTCATCGTGACCGCGTCCTCCCCCGTCGAGCCTCGGACGACCGAGACCACGTCGAGCTCGTCCGTCCAGGCCGCGGCGACCGCGGTCCCCAGGGTCGAGCGGAGGACGACCGGCTCGCCGACCGCCACCGGGTCGCCGTCGCGCGAGCGGGTGATGCCGGCCACCAGCACTGTCGCCTGCTGCCCGTCCTGGGCGAGCGCCAGCATCCGGGTGCCGTCGCGGGACACCGCGATCGAGGCGAGCGACTCGACCTCGCTCCAGGCCGTCGCGACCTGCATCGAGCGTGAGCCGTCCGCGGAGTACGCCACCAGCTGCCCGGGCGAGGCCGAGGGCACGGACCAGACGTACCCGAGCGGATCGATGGTCGGCGCGACGAGGCCCGAGCGCGCGTCGAGCAGGACGTCGCCGCCGTCCGGATCCACGAGGCTCACGCCCGCGGTGGTGAGCACGGCGGCGGCCGCGTCGGAGTCGGCCCCGCGCTGCTCGCCGAGCACCGCGGCCCGCGGCTGCAGCGCCTCGATCCGATCCGAGATCCCGAGGCCGGCCAGGCCGGAGGAGCCGAGGAAGCCGAAGGCGTCGTCGGTCAGCACGAGCGGCCGGGTGTCGACGCGGGGCGAGGTCGGCAGCCCGGTGACCTCGGAGGGGACGTCGATCGGGTTCTGCTCGACCGAGAGCGCGACGCCGGTGACGTTGGAGACGTTCGCGAGGCTCCGGTTCAGCTGCAGGGCCATCAGCCGCCACTGCGCCGGATCGGCCTCGAGCGCGGCCGGGTTCAGGTCGACCACGGCCCGCTGCGACTCGACCGGCACGGTCTCGGCCGCCAGCGTCGTCCCGGTCGGGAAGGCCGACACGACGGCGGCGGAGTCCCGCAGCCACGGTGTGGGGCCGCGCAGCAGCTCGGTGACGATCGTGGTGCTGGTGGAGCTGTCGGCGCGCGAGGCGAACCAGCGCAGGTCCGGCACGAGGTACTGGTATCCGGGGTCGAAGAAGTAGAGGGCGTGCGTCGAGAAGACCTGCTCGAACGTGGTGCGGTCGATCACGACACCGCTCGGCGGCGCGCTGATGCGCCACTCGCCGTTCTCCTGGACGAAGCCGTAGTCGAGGGTCAGGCCGGCCGTGGTGGCGAGGTCGGTGTAGACGCCGGTCGCGTCGACTTCGGCGACGGGCGTGATCGTCAGCGAGAGCGTGGAGCCCGACTGCGGCGAGGCGGAGCGCTGGCCCTCGTCGACCGTCACGTGCTCGCCCGGCGTCCAGTCGGCGCCGGTGGAGAGGAACTCCCGGGCGATCTTGTAGTTGCTCTGCGGGCTCGACGCGGCGTCGATGAAGCCGGTGAGGATGTCGCGCTGCGACGCACCGACGGCGGGTCCTGACGGGAGGAAGTCGTACTGGAGGTCCTGCGGCGCGGTGTCGGGCCGTCCGACTCCGACGTCGCCGTCCCTCGGGATGCCGGCGCACCCGGCCAGCCCGAGCGCGAGCAGCGCGGCGGCCGCGGCGGCACGGAGGACGCCGCGCCTCACGGGAGCACCCCCGCGGCCCCGACCGGAGGAGCCTGCAGCGGCGGGAGGACGATCGGCCCGCTGTAGGCCTGCTCGCCCGCGTCGACCGGGGGCAGCGGGAGCGGCGAGGCCTCGATCCGCTCGCCGCGGTGCCGGGGCACGGTGAGGCGGAAGCAGGCGCCGCGGTCCGGCACGGACCAGACCTGCAGCCAGCCGTGGTGCAGGGCCGTGTCCTCCTGCGCGATGGAGAGGCCGAGGCCGGTGCCGCCGAGCGTGCGGCGGCGGGACGGATCGGCGCGCCAGAAGCGGTCGAAGACGCGCACGACCTCCTCGCTGCTCATGCCGTGGCCGTAGTCGCGCACGGCGAGGGCGACCGCGCTGGCGTTGCTGTCGACGGTGACCACGACCTCGCGGCCGTCGCCGTGCTCGATCGCGTTGCCCAGCAGATTGCGGACGATCCGGCGGATGCGGCGCGGATCGAGGTCGGCGTCGAAGTAGCCGCCCGGGGCGGAGAGCGTGAGCCGGGAGCCGTTCGCCTCCGCGATCCCGCGCATCGCCTCGATCTCGTCACCGGCCAGCTTCACCAGGTTGACCGGCTCGAGCTCGAGCTCGGCCGACCCCGCGTCGTGGCGGGAGATCTCGAGCAGGTCGGCGAGGAGGCTCTCGAAGCGGTCGATCTGGCTGTGCAGCAGCTCGACCGTGCGCTCGGCGACCGGGGCGAAGTCCTCGCGCTGGTCGTAGAGCACGTCCCCGGCCAGCTTCATCGTCGTCAGCGGCGTGCGGAGCTCGTGCGAGACGTCCGAGACGAAGCGCTGCTGGACCCGGCTGAGCGTCGCGAGCTCGCTGATCCGGTCCTGCAGGCTGTCCGCCATGCCGTTGAAGGACCGGGCGAGGGTCGCGATCACGTCCTGGCCCCGCTCCGGGATCCGCACGTCGAAGTCGCCGGCGGCGAGGCGCTGGCTCGTCTCTGCCGCGACCCGCACCGGGGCGACGACGATCCGCACGACGACCCAGCTGACCGCTCCGATCAGCAGGATGAGCAGGATCCCCGCCACGTTGAGCACCTGCTGCACGAACTGGAGGGTGCGCTCCGCGTCCGCGAGGGAGTAGCCGATGTACAGCTCGTATCGCCCGGCCGAGCTCGGCAGCTCGAGGGTCGAGCCGACGAGGATGCCCGGCTGCTGCTGACCGGAGGCGTCGAGCGTCACCGACTGCCAGTACTGCCCGTCGGAGCCCGCCTGCACCCGCTCGCGCAGCGCGTCGCTGATCACGCCGTTCTGCAGCTCGCGGTTGTAGATGTCCTGGGGCGCCAGCGACGACGCCTCCTGGTCGGGCGAGCGCACGACGGCGATGAGCGCGGAGGAGGAGGCGTCCCGGACGGCGGTGCGCACCGAGCTCATCACCTCCTCCATGTCCTGGCGGGTGGAGACGGTGGCGGCGTCGAGGTAGCCCTGCGCGGCCCGGGTCGCGCGCGACGTGTCGCCCGTGACCTGCGTCAGCCGCGACTGGAACAGGTTGTCGCTGATGCTGTACGAGAGGTAGACGCCGGTCGAGCCGATGGCGATGCCGCTGAGCAGGACCGTGATCGCGACCGCGCGGAACTGCAGCGACGTGCGCCACACCCCGAGCACGCGGCGGGGCCACCGGCGCACGTCGGGAGCGGCGAGGCGGCGCACGGTCAGCTCGGGAGGACGGCGCCGGCGCGGTAGCCGACGCCGCGCACGGTCATCACGATGCGGGGGTCGTCCGGGTCCTTCTCGACCTTGGCGCGCAGGCGCTGGACGTGCACGTTCACGAGGCGGGTGTCGGCCTTGTAGTGGTAGCCCCAGACCTGCTCGAGCAGCATCTCGCGGGTGAAGACCTGCTGGGGCTTGGAGGCGAGGGCGAGGAGGAGGTCGAACTCGAGCGGGGTCAGGCCGATGCGCGTCTCGCCGCGGCGGACCTCGTGGCCGGCGACGTCGAGGCTCAGGTCGCCGACCTGCAGCACCGCGTTCGCGGCGGCGGTGGCGGGTCGCAGGCGCGTCTTGATCCGCGCGACGAGCTCCTTGGGGTCGAACGGCTTGACCATGTAGTCGTCGGCGCCGGACTCGAGGCCCTGCACCACGTCCGCCGTGTCGGACTTGGCCGTGAGCATGATGACGGGGACGCCGGACTCGCCGCGGATCGCGCGGCACACCTCGATCCCGTCGATCCCGGGCAGCATCAGGTCGAGCAGGACCAGGTCCGGCCGGGCCCGCCGGAAGGCCTCGAGGGCGCCGGAGCCGTCCGCGCAGAAGGAGACGTCGTACCCGTCGGCGCGCAGGACGATGCCGATCATCTCGGCCAGGGCGGCGTCGTCGTCGACCACCAGAATGCGCGCGCTCATCGGTCTGCTCTTCCTCGTCTCGGGTCGCGCCCGCCCACGGCGCGCACGGTGACCCCCCCCAGGCTAACCGACGCACCTCCCCGCGGGCGGGGAGCGGGCTCTGCGGGCGAAGGGGGTCCGCTCGGGGGAGGACCCGGCCCGCAGGCCTGTGACAGCATGGAGGGGATGACCGACGCAGCTCAGTGGCCCCCGCCCGCAGGGCGTCCGGACGACGCGGCCGTCCCGGCGCAGGACGGCGACCGGCGCACGCCGCCGCCCGCTCCCGTCGCCCCGTCCTGGTCGCCCGCGCCGCCGAGCGCAGGTCCCGTACCGCCCGGTCCCGCCGGAGGCTCCTGGACGGCCGGATCCGGCGCCGGCCCCTGGCCGCCCGGTCGCCCCGCTCCCGGCTGGACTCCCCCGCCCAGGCCCGGCCTCGTGCCGCTGCGCCCGCTCGGCTTCGGCACCCTGCTCGGCGCCCCGTTCCAGGTCCTCCGCCGCAGCCCCCGCACGACCCTGGGCGTCGCTCTGCTGGTGCAGGGCCTCGGGTCGGTGCTCGCCCTGGCGGTCTACGGCCTGATCGCGGTGCTCGCCGTCGGGCGCATCGCGCAGGCGGAGTCCGCCGACCGCGACGCCGTCGGCGCGGGGTCCCTCGCG
The DNA here is from genome assembly GCF_002932795.1 of Rathayibacter sp. AY1B5. Lineage (NCBI taxonomy): Bacteria > Bacillati > Actinomycetota > Actinomycetes > Micrococcales > Microbacteriaceae > Rathayibacter > Rathayibacter sp. AY1B5. Next base: position 83,610 of record NZ_PSWM01000010.1, on the reverse strand, counting down.
GTCGTGGTCCTGGCCGCCCTCATCCCGCTCGCCGTCTCGCTCGCCAGCGGGGCCCTGGTGCAGGGCGTGGTCGTGCTCGAGGTCACCCGCGGCGTCCTCGGCGAGCGGGCGACCTTCCGACAGCTGCTCGCCCGGCTGCGGGGCCGCTTCTGGGCGCTGATCGGCTGGACGGTCCTGCAGGGCGTCGGCTACCTCCTCCTGGTTCTCCTCGCCGTGGCGCTGGCCGTGCCGCTGTTCGTCATCGGAGCGATGGACGGGACGTCGAGCGCGATCGTCGGCGGGGTCCTGGTGCTCGTCGGCTCCGGCCTGGTCGCCCTCGCGCTGGGCGTCTGGCTGTCGACGAAGCTCGCCCTGGTGCCGAGCCTGATCGTCGTCGAGCGGCTGCCGCTGCGCCGCGCGGTGGCGCGCTCCTGGCGGCTGGTGGCGGGCGGCTTCTGGCGCACCTTCGGCGCGCTCGCGCTGATGACCGTGATCATCCAGGTCGCGGGCCAGATCGTGGCCACACCCTTCAGCCTGCTCATCCCGATCGCCGGCGCCCTGATCGCCCCGACCGATCCGGATGCGCAGCTCGTCACCTCGCTGGTGGTCACGATCGCCTCCGTCGCCGTGGGCTTCGTGATCGGCGCCGTCGGAACGGTGCTCCAGTCGGCCGTGACGGGCCTGGTCTACCTCGACCGCAGGATGCGCCGCGAGGGCTTCGATCTGGTGCTGATGCGCCACGTCGAGGAGCGCGCGGCGGGACGCCCCTCCCCCGATCCCTTCCCCGTGCCGGAGCGCCCGTGATCCTCGCCGCGGCCCCTCTCGAGCCCGACGCGGAGCAGGCGCGCCGCCTCCTCCTCGAGGAGCTCGCCGACCCGCGCTACCGGGCGGCCGAGCCGACCCTCTTCGACCGGGTGGTGCAGGCGGTGCGCGACTGGTTCGCCTCCCTCACGCTGCAGGGCGACGGCCCGCCGGTGCCGATCGCCGCGGTGATCGGCGTGCTGGTCCTCGTGGCGCTCGTGGTCGCGGCGCTCGTCATCGCCGGACGGCCCCGCGCCGGGCGCCGCAGCACCGTCACGGGAGCCGTGCTCGCCGACGACGACACCCGCTCGGCCGCGACCCTCCGCTCGCTCGCCGAGGCCGCGGCCGCCCGCGGGGACTGGGACGAGGCCCTCGTCGAGCGCTTCCGCGCTCTGGTGCGCTCCCTCGACGAGCGGACCGTCCTGCGGGTCTCGCCCGGCACCACCGCGCTCGGCCTGGCGTCGCGCGCCTCCGCCGCCTTCCCCTCCTCCGCCGCCGCGCTGCGCCGCACAGCCGACGACTTCGACCGCGTGCGCTACCTCGGGCAGCCCTGCGGCCCGGCCGAGTACGAGCGGGTCGCGGCACTGGACCGCGAGCTCGCCGCGGCCTCGCCGGTCCTCGACGCCCTGGCGGCACCCCGGTGAGCGCCGACACGGTCTCCAGCCCGACCCTCGGCGCACTGCTGCGCCGCGGACGGGTGTGGGCGCTCCTCCTGGTGATCGTCGCGGTCGGCACTCTGCTGCTCACCGTCGCGACCGGGACCCGGGTGGCCGCTCCGGACCTCGACGTCGACAGCGCGACCCCGGACGGAGCCCGCGCGCTCGCCGAGGTGCTGCGCGATCAGGGCGTCGAGGTCGTCCGCGCCGACGACCTCGACTCCGCTCTCGCCGCTTCGTCCACCGACACGACACTGCTCGTCGACGACCCGGACGTCGCCCTCGACGAGGCCCAGTACCGCCGGCTCGCCCGCGCCTCCGCGTCGCTCGTCCTGGTGACCCCGGGGGGTGCCGCGCTGGACGCCCTGCTGCCGGCCGTCCGCTTCGCCGGCTCCCCGGCCGGCGACGGCCCCTTCCGCGCCGAGTGCCCGCTCCCCGCGGCCGAGCGCGCCGGGACGCTGCCCGCCGGAGGGAGCACCTACCGGATCCTCGACGACGGCGACGCCGTCGGCTGCTTCCCCTCGGGCGACGACGGCTTCCTGCTCGTGAGCACCGGGTTCCCGCAGGGGGCCGAGGTCACCGCGATCGGCGACGCCGACCTCCTCCGCAACGGCACCATCGGCCAGGACGGCCGCGCCGCCCTCGCGCTCGGACTGCTCGGCGGCGAGGACCGGCTGGTCTGGTACCGCGCCGGAGCCGCCGACGCGGCGAGCACCACTCCCGCACCCGCCGACCTCGCCCCCGGCTGGGTCACCCCGGCCCTCCTGCTGCTGGTGGCCGTCTTCGTCGCCTCCGCCATCTGGCGCGGCCGTCGGCTCGGCCCGCTCGCGGTCGAGCCGCTGCCGGTCGTCGTGCACGCCAGCGAGACGGCCCGTGGCCGCGCCCGGCTCTACGCTCGCGGAGCCCTGCGGCCCCGCGCCCTCGATGCGCTGCGCATCGGCACCCTCCGGCGCACGGCCGCGCTCCTGGGACTCGCTCCGGCGACCGGAGTCGACGAGATCGTCGCCGTCGCCGCCGAGCGCCTCGGCCGCGATCCGACCGCGCTGCGCCGGCTGCTCGTCGACGACCTGCCGGGCGACGACGCCGCCCTCGTCGCCGCCTCCGACGAGCTCCTCCGCTTCGAGAGCGCGCTCCGCGCCGCCCTCTCCCCGACGACCGCCCGACGACCGGAAGGCCCCTCCCGATGAGCGACACCACCCCCTCCGCCCGCGACGCAGCGCCGGTCTCCGACGACGACCTGCGTGCCGAGCTCGACCGGGTCCGCGCCGAGGTCGGCCGTGCGGTCGTCGGTCAGGACGGCGCCGTCTCCGGGCTCCTGATCGCCCTGCTCGCGGGCGGGCACGTCCTGCTCGAGGGCGTCCCCGGAGTCGCGAAGACTCTCCTCGTGCGCGCCCTGTCCGTCTCGCTCGGCCTCGACACCCGCCGGGTGCAATTCACGCCGGACCTGATGCCCGGCGACATCACCGGCTCCCTCGTCTACGACGCCTCCACCTCCGGCTTCGCCTTCCGCGAGGGCCCGGTCTTCACGAACCTCCTGCTGGCGGACGAGATCAACCGCACGCCGCCGAAGACCCAGGCCGCGCTCCTCGAGGCGATGGAGGAGCGCCAGGTCAGCGTCGACGGACGCACCCTGCCTCTGCCGGACCCGTTCCTCGTCGCCGCCACCCAGAACCCGGTGGAGTACGAGGGGACCTACGTGCTCCCGGAGGCCCAGCTGGACCGGTTCCTGCTCAAGCTCGTGCTCGACATCCCGCCGCGCGACGTCGAGGTGGAGGTGCTCTCGCGCCACGCCGCCGGGTTCGACCCGCGCGACCTCGACGCCGCGGGCGTGCGCCCTGTGCTCGACGCCGCCCGCCTTCGCGCCGCTCAGGCCTCGGCCCGGCGCGTCGGAGCCGGCCCCGACGTCCTCGGCTACATCGTCGACCTCGCCCGCGCCACCCGTGAGAGCCCGAGCGTCAAGCTCGGCACCAGTCCCCGCGGCTCGACCGCCCTGCTCGCGGCGTCCCGCGCCTGGGCGTGGCTCAACGGATACGGCTCGATCACCCCGGACCACGTGCAGGCGATGGTCCTGCCCGTGCTGCGCCACCGCATCCAGCTGGAGCCGGAGGCGGAGCTCGAGGGCGTCCGCACCGAGGCCGTCCTGGGCGGGATCCTGCAGCAGGTCCGCGTCCCGGTCTGAGCCGTGCACCTCACCGGACGCAGCGTCCTCGTCCTCCTCGTCGGCCTGGTGCCGGTCGTCCTGTTGGGCGGTCGCCCCGAGGTCGCCTTCGCCGTGCTCGGCCTCTGGCTCCTGGCCTGGGCGGCCCTCGTCGGGATCGACGTCGCGGTCGCGGGCTCGCCGCGTGCCGTCGTGCTCGAGCGGCGTGTGCCGGACCGGGTGCGGCTCGGCGAGCGGACCGAGGCGACCCTCCTGGTCACGAGCACCGGCCGCAGGAGGATCACGGGGGTCCTCCGCGACGCCTGGGAGCCCTCGGCCGGCGCCCTCGAGACCCGGTCGTCCCTGCGCCTGCCGCCGGGCGAGCGCCGCGCGGTGACCACGGTCCTGGAGCCGCTCCGCCGCGGCGAGCGCCGGGCGCTCCACGTCACCATCCGCTCCCGCGGGCCGCTCGGGCTGGCGGGCCGCCAGGCGACGCGGGCCGCGCCGGCCGTCGTCCGGGTGCTGCCCGCCTTCCGCTCCCGCCGCCACCTGCCCTCGCGCCTGGCGCGGCTGTGCGAGCTCGAGGGTCGGACCAGCGTGATGATCCGCGGCCAGGGGACGGAGTTCGACAGCCTGCGCGAGTACGTCCGCGGCGACGACGTCCGCTCGCTCGACTGGCGGGCGACCGCCCGGCGCCGGGAGCCGGTCGTCCGCACGTGGCGCCCGGAGCGCGACCGGCGGGTGATCGTCGTGCTCGACACGGGCCGCACCTCCGCCGCCCGGATCGAGGACGAGCCGCGCCTGGACACGGCGATCGAGGCCTCGCTCCTCCTGGCGGCCCTCGCCGCCTCGGCCGGCGACCGGGTCGACGTGCTCGCGTTCGACCGCACCCGGCGAGCCCGCGTGCACGGCGCCACCGGCACGGAGGTGCTGACCCGCGTGGTGGACGCCCTCGCCCCCGTGCAGCCCCAGCTCATCGAGACCGACTGGGCGGCGGTCCCCGCGCAGGTGCGCACCCTGGCCTCGCAGCGCTCGCTGGTGGTGCTGCTCACCGCGCTCGACTCGGTCGGCTCGGCGGAGGGGCTCCTCGCGGTGCTCCCGCAGCTCACCCGCGTGCACACGGTCGTGGTCGCCTGCGCGCTCGACCCCGAGCTGCAGCGGATGGCGGAGGACCGGAGCGACAGAGCCGCGGTCTACTCCGCCGCCGCCGCGGAGCGCTCGCTCGCGGACGTCGACCGGCTCTCGGCCGCCGTCCGCCGCCTCGGCGGGGACGTCGTGCTCGGCAGCCCCTCCGCCCTCCCGCCGGCCCTCGCGGACCGCTACCTCGCGCTCAAGGCGGCCGGACGGCTCTGACCTGCGCGAGCGGCCGTCGTCGGTCCCGAGCGCACCGCGACGACCCCGCTCCGACGAACGCGCTCGTCCGGCCGCGCTCAGCCGACTCCGCTCAGCCGGCCGCGATGCTCCGCGACCCGGCCTCGAACCGGTCGAGATCGCCCGTCTCCCCCGCCCGCACCGCGCGCCCGCCGACGACGATCATGTAGAAGAGGAACGCGCCGAGGGCGAGCGCCCCGATCCCGATCTTGAGCCACCAGGGCCAGGGCGCCGGAGTGACGAACCCCTCGATCACGCCCGAGACGAGCAGCACGAAGACCAGGCCGATCGCCACCGTGAACAGGCTCCGCGCGTCCTCGGCGAGCGCCTGGCCGCGGGTGCGCGCGCCGGGAGCGATCCAGGCCCAGAAGATCCGCAGGCCCGCGGCTGCGGCGACGAACACGGCCGTCAGCTCGAGCTGGCCGTGCGGCGCGATGTAGAGGAAGAACGTGTCGCCCTCCCCCACGTGGAACATCACCGCGATCGACGTGCCGAGGTTCTGCGCGTTCTGCAGCAGGATGTACGGCACGTAGACGCCGACGATCCCGAAGGCCACGCACTGCGCCGCGATCCAGGCGTTGTTGGTCCACACCTGCCCGGCGAACGAGGCGGCGGGGTTCTCGGAGTAGTAGTCGATGAAGTCGCCCCGGGCGAAGCGCCGCAGCTCCTCGTCGTCGCCCAGCGCGGCGAGCAGGCGCGGGTCGCCGAGGATCCAGAGCGCGTAGAGCGTCGCCACCAGAGCGGTCGCGAGGGCGACGGCGAGCGTCAGCCAGCGCAGCCGGTGCAGAGCGGCGGGGAGCGAGAGGACGACGAAGCGGGAGACCGCGGCGAGCGGCTCGTCGCGCGTTCCGGTCAGGCGTCCCCTGGCCCGTGAGAGCGAGACGGCCAGCCGCGTCCCGACGGCCGTCGATCCGGCGGTGGAGGAGATCGCGGCGAGGTCCGCCGAGGCCGCCTGGTAGCGCTCGATCAGCTCGTCCGCCTCGGCTCCGGTCAGGCGGCGCCTGCGCGAGAGCTCGTCGAGGCGGGTCCACTGCGCAGCGCGTGCGGCCGAGAGAGCGTCGATGTCCATCTCCTGACAGGATAGCCAGGCACGCCGCGAGGCCGAGCATCCGGGAGGAGCACCGTGGAGGAGCAGCGGACCGAGTTCGACGACGCCGACCTGGTCACCGGCGAGGCGATCGCGCTCGAGGTGCCCGTCACCTCCTTCGTGCTCCGCGCGGTCGGCGCGATCATCGACCTGATCGCGGAGCTCCTGCTCGCGCTGGGCCTGTTCCTGCTGGTCTCCTCCCTCTCCGGGGACGGCGGCCTCGACCCCGCCGCCTCGGCCGCCGTGGCGATCGCTGCCCTCGTCATCGCCGTGGTGATCGTGCCCGTCACCGTCGAGACGGCCAGTCGCGGCCGCTCGCTCGGGAAGCTGACCGTCGGTGCTCGCGTCGTCCGCGACGACGGCGGCTCCATCGGCTTCCGGCACGCCCTCGTCCGCGGCCTCACCGGCGTCCTCGAGATCCTGATGACCTTCGGCGGGCTCGCCGCCGTCGTCGGCCTCCTCTCGCGCCGGTCGCGCCGGCTCGGCGACGTCCTCGCGGGCACGCACAGCCAGCTCGAGCGCGTCCCCCGCGCGGAGCCGCTGGTCGTCGAGATCCCGGAGCCGCTGCGGGGCTGGGCCGTCACGGCGGACACCGCGCGCCTCCCCGACGCCCTGGCGCGCCGACTGGCGCAGTTCCTCCGCCAGCGCCACGGCATGACGGAGCCCTCGCGCTCGCAGCTCGCCGCCGCACTGGCCGACGAGACCGCCGTCCACGTCTCCCCGCTGCCCGCCGCGCCCGCGGAGGACTTCCTCCTCGCCGTGGCCGCCCTCCGCCGGGCACGGGAGGAGCGCGCCCTGCTCCTGTCCGACCAGCGCCTCGAGCGGCTGGCCCCCGTGCTCTCGAGCACACCGCGCGGCTTCCCCGAACGCCCCTGAGGCGCGCGGCAGCGGCCTAGGCGGGCCCCGCGCCGTAGCGGACGGTCTCCCAGCCGCGCGGGACGAGGAGCCGCCGGTCGTGCTCGGCGCAGAGGTCGTAGCCGTGCGGATCCGGCGCAGGACTCAGCGGCCCGACCGCCACCAGCGAGTCGCGGTAGTCGTAGGTCAGCGTGACGACGGCCTGCGCGCGGCAGCCCGTCCGCGAGCAGTGCCGTCCGGTCATCGCCGCCCACAGTAGCAATAGGCTGGAGCCATGCCCCGTGCTCGTCGTTCCGCCGCTCGCCCGACGAGCGGGTCGCGCGGAGGCTCCCGGGACCGGCACGGCCGCGGCGCACGAGGGCCGATCACCGGTCCGCACCTCCCGCTGCTGCAGACCCGCTCCGACTTCTTCGAGGCGACGATCGGCTCGGCCTTCGACTACCTCCGCGGCACCTGGCCGGAGGAGCTCGCCGGCATCCGGGTCGACGTCGCGGCGACTCCCGACGTCGATCCCGACCGGTTGCAGGGCACGGGCATCGCCCGGTGGCGCGTCGACCACGCCGCGCGCCGCATCACGCTCTACCGCGTGCCGATCGAGCGCCTGGCGAAGCTGCACCGCCGCGACGAGTGGCACCAGCGCATGCTGATCGAGAGCTACGTGTTCCGCGCCGTTGCGGAGCTGCTCGGCCGCGACCCGTGGGACATCTCCCCGGACCGCTACCGGCACCCCTGAGGCGCCGGCACCTTCGCGGCGCCGCCACCACTGGGGTGCCGCCGCCCCGCGTCTCAGTGCGAGTAGACGGTGATCGGCGAGGAGAGCGGTCCCGGCGGCACGATCGTGTACGAGGCGATCCGCCCGTCCCGCGCGATCGAGACCGAGGCCTGCACCGGCTGGGTGCTGCTGACGACCGCGCCGTCGCCGTCCAGCGGAGTCGCGAGAGCCGCGAACGGACCCAGCTCGAGCGTGCGGGTGCCGCCCGGCGACGCGATCTTGACCGAGGCGGTCGAGTCGCTGCCGTTGACCAGGTGCAGTCGCGCGTCGCCCTCGCCCGTGCCGGCGACGCCGAACGGCGTCGTGGTCGCGGTGCCGGAGGCGAACCAGGCGAAGTCCGTCCCGGCCGAGCCGGTCGAGGTCGTCCGCCCCGCCGCGACGATCGGCTGGTCGGCCCGCAGGACGATGCGGTAGGAGCCGTCCGCCAGGCCCGTGAGCGGGACCTCGCCGACGAGACCGGCCGGGACGACGACCTGGGTGGAGGCGCCGGACCCGCTCGGGTCCTCGTTGGTCACCTCGACCGAGACCGTGCTGTCGGCGTCGCCGGGGGTGAGGATGCGCAGCACGGGGCTGCCCGCGCCGCCGCTGCCGTCGTCGCTCGCGGTCTCCGCCGGAGGCGACGTGACGGTGAAGCCGGCGATCACGGCGAGCGTGTCCGGGCCGGCGGAGGGTCCGGTGGTCTCGACGCCCTCCGGGGTGAGGCCGGAGATGGCGCTGCTCTGCAGGCTCGCGGCGACCTCGCCGCCCCGGGCGGTCACGTGCACGACGGGCTGGACGACTCCGGGAGCGAGCCCCGCGAGCGGGAGCGCCCGGACCGCTCCGGCCGGAACGACGACGCCCGTGGCGCCGGTGGCCTGGACGGTGCCGGTCTCGGAGAAGAGCGTGAGGTCGACGGTGGAGGCGACCTCGCTCGGGTTCGCCAGGATCAGCACCGAGGTGCGCCCGACGTCGGTCGAGCCGGCCACGAGCCAGCTGTCGGCCGAGGGCTCGGCGCAGGCGCGGGCCGACAGTCCGGAGAGGGTGTCCGTCCCGATGGCCTGGACGGTGGCTCCGCCCGGGGCGGGGTCGGAGCCCGCGGGCACGCTCAGACCGGTGATGCCGGTGCCCGGTGCGGCGACGTCGTCCTCGTCGAGGACCGTGGGGTCGGAGGTGGAGCCCTCGGGCCGGACCGCGGTCGCCGCGCCGTCGAGGGCGCGCAGCTGCTCCGGCTCTCCGGCGTCGATCAGATCGCCGCCGCAGACCAGCGAGCTGTCGGCCGCGACGGGCGTCACGACGACGCCCTCCGCGGCGCTCGAGACCAGGGGGGACGGGAGGAGCTGGGGCACGACCACGGCGGCCGCGGCGATCACGACTCCGGCCGCGCCCACGGCGCCGCGCAGGGCCGTCCGGCGCCGACGGGCGGCCGACGGGGCGCGATCGGGGGCCGAGGCCGCGGCGCGGTCGGCGCGGAGCTCCGCGCGGGAACGGCGGGCGGAGGACTCGGGCATCTGCTTCTCCTGGTCGGCGGGGTCAGACATCGTCGTTCCCGTCGTCGAACTGGCCGGTGGCTTCGCCCGGCTCGTCGTCGATCCCGGCGACCGCGCCGCTGGAGCGGCCCCGCTCGAGGGAGAGCCCGGTGGGCACCGCCAGCAGGAGCGCGACGACGAAGACGAGGAGGAGGGCGATCGTGTAGGCGATCCCGAAGGGTCCGACCACGCCGGACGGAGCGGCCTCGGTGCGGGTCCCCTCCGTGTCGACGGCCGTCCAGAGGAGCCCGTAGCGGGTGTCGCCGACGGCCGAGAAGGCCGCGTTGCCGTCGAGGGAGACGGCCGCCCGCGCACGCACGGCGGCGGCCGCGTCACCGACCTGGGTGCCGGCCGGCTCGGTCAGCACGACGAAGCGCACGCCGAGGCTCTCGAGCGCAGCGGGGACGTCGTAGCCCGTCCGCGAGACGAGGTTGCCCGCCAGCTCGTCGATCGCGTCCGTGCTCTCGGCGCCGGTGTTCGCGAGGGTCGACTGCTGGTCGAGGGTCGCGCCCGCCCCTCGCTCCAGGCGGGCGAGGACGCCGCCGTCCGCCTGTGGAACGAGCACGATCGTGCCCACCCGCGGGTCGTTCTGGGCCTCGGCCGCCACATAGGCGGGAAGCGAGCGGTCCGACGTGGTCGACACGGAGGTGCCGGCACCGGTCGGGAAGGCCACAGCGAGCGGACCGACCAGTGCTGCTGCGGCGGCCGTGACGACGAGCGCCGGCACCACGCGCACCGAGCGCACGGCGGCGAGCGAGAGCGACGTGCCGATCACCAGGCCGAGCCAGTAGAGGCTGAGACCGGTGCCGCTCCAGACGGAGACCGCTTCGGAGCCGGTGGTCGCGACCTGTACGCCCTGGGCGAGCGAGGCGGTCACCAGACCGGCCGCCGCGACGCCGACTCCGCCGAGGGCCGAGAGGTTGTTCGGGAGGAGGAGGGCGGCCAGCGCCGCGACGACCAGCGGCACGACGAGCACGGCCGTGACCAGCGGGGCGGCGGAGGCACCGATCCCCAGGCCGCCGAGGAACGCGAGCCATCCGTCGGGCGGACCGGCCGGGAAGCCGGCGAGCAGCGCGACGAAGTCCGACTGCGCGGAGGGCAGCGGGACGCCCGGATCGGCGAGGACTCCGAGCCAGTCGCCTCGCGGTGCGCGGGCGACCACCAGCGGGAAGAGCAGGACCGCCGCAGGGATCGGCAGGCCGAGGAAACGGCCGATCCGCCGCCCCGAGGTCGCGACGACGACGAGCCAGATCACCAGGAGCGGCACGGCCAGCACCGGCGCGCACGCCACGACGGCCGCGGCCAGGATCGAGGCGCTCGCGGAGGCGGACCACGAGCGGTACGCGCCGAACCCGGCGAAGAAGAGCCAGGGCAGCAGCACGTGCACCAGCAGGGGGGCGGGGCGTCCGTCGGCCTGCGCGGCGAAGAAGGCCGGGGCGAGGACGTAGACGAGGGCTCCGGCGGCGCGGGCGGTCGCGCGCGGGGTGAGCCGCGCGATCATCAGCCAGGCGCCGAGGGCGGCAGCGGGGAGTGCGACGAGGTAGAGCAGCACCATCGAGTAGCTGGGCGACCAGAACGTCAGCGAGCCGAGCACCGCGAGGACGGCGGCGAACGGGTCCGCCGCGCCGATGAACCCGGATCCGAGATCGCGCCAGCCGTAGGCCGCGTTGCGCCACAGCTCGCCGGCGGTCGGCGAGAGCGTCAGCAGACCGCCGCCGCTGAGCGCGGGAGCGGCGAGGAGCGGCGTGTAGATCACCAGGCCGGCGAGCGCCGCGACGAGGACGACCCACACTCCCCCGCCCTGGAAGAAGTGCAGAGGATGGCGGTCCCGCCCGGCCTGCACGCGCACCGCGTCGTGGCGCACCGAGCGCAGCTGCCGCACCACGTCCAGCGGGATGCGCAGCGGCGCGACGGCCTTCCACCCCACGTTCTTCGACGAGCGCAGCACCGTGCGGGCCCGGAGCACCTTCGTCCCCCCGAAGGCGACGACGAGGGCTGCGAGCAGCTCTCCTCCGACCAGCCCCGGCTGTTTGCGCAGCAGGCGCACGACCGCGCGGCCGATCGCCAGGGGGACGAGCGAGAGCCAGTGCAGGAGGAGGAGCACGACGGGCGCGTAGGCGAGCCGGCGGTGCAGCTGCGCGGTGCGGTGCTGGCGCGTGCGGCGCCGCTCCCCGCTGTCGATGCGGCGGCCGTCGGGGCGCTGCAGCCCGATGCGGGCGGTGGTGACGCGGGCGTCCGGCACACGGCTGACCCGGTGCCCGGCGAGCCGGGTGCGGATCGAGAAGTCGAGGGCGTCGTCCACGACCGGCAGGCCGGGGTCGAAGCCGCCGAGCTCCTCCCAGAGGGAGTGGCGCACGAGCATGCCGCCGGCGGCGACGGCCAGGACGTCGGGCGTGGAGTCGTGCTGGCCCTGGTCGAGCTCGTCCTCGACGAGGTGGACGGTCGTGCCGTGCTTGGTGATCGACTCGCCGTAGCTGCGGATGTAGCCCGAGCGCGTCCAGTCCATGATCTTGGGGCCGGCGACCGCGACGGAGGGGGCGACCTCGACCGCTCCCAGCAGCGCCGCGAGGGCTCCGGGCTCGGGGGCGGAGTCCTGCGCGAGCAGCCACAGCCACTCGTCCTCTCCGGCCGGCGGCTGCATCACGCGGACCGCGCGCGCCACGGCCTGGCCGAAGGGGAGGTGCTCGGCGACCTGCACGAGCTGCGTCGGGCCCCAGGACGCGAGGAGCTCGTCGGTCGAGTCCTTCGAGCCGCCGTCGACGAACACCGTCGCGTCGGGCTGACGGGTCTGCGCCCGCAGGGCCGCGAGGGTTCGTTCCAGATAGGCCGCGCCGTTGCGCGCGACGAGGACGGCGGTGACTCGTGGATACATCGCGGACCACCCTAAGCGATGCCGCCGCGCCGCCCGCCTGCGGCTCGCCGCCCCGTCGAACGGGTCACGGCGAGGAGGTGACTACGCCCGGCGGCGCAGCTTCCGGCGCTCGCGCTCGGACAGGCCGCCCCAGATGCCGAAGCGCTCGTCGTTCTCGAGCGCGTACTCGAGGCACTGCGCCCGGACCTCGCACGACGTGCAGATCTTCTTGGCGTCGCGGGTCGAGCCGCCCTTCTCGGGGAAGAAGGCCTCGGGGTCGGTCTGCGCGCAGAGCGAGTCGACCTGCCAGGAGAGCGCACCCCCCGGCGCCTCGGTCGCGGTGTCGATTCCGGGTCGGACCCCGGGCACGCCCAGGCGGACCGGATCGACGAACCAGTCCTCGGGGACTCCGGAGTGCTGTTCCGGAAGCGTCATGCCGTCTCCTACCCCGCCTGCGAACCGATGATCGGCGGCCGCTCCTCCCGGAGCCGCTGCCTAGGTAATTACAGCGGTGTCATTCGCTCAGGTCAAGTCGCGGACCATAAACCCTCAACCCGCCGTGGAGGGTTCACGACACACCGGCGTGTCGCGAACGTGAGATCCGGTCAGGCGGTCGCGGCGCTCCGTGCGCGCCAGGCGCTCTCCACCATCTCGGCGACGGTGTGCCGCATCTCCCAGCCCAGGTCGCGGGCGGCCGTCTCGCCGGAGGCGACGATGCGGGGCGGATCGCCCGGCCGCCGCGGGACGACCTCGGGCGTGAAGGCGATGCCGGTGCTGTCGGCGATCGCGCGCATGATCTCGCCGACGGAGGCCCCGGATCCGCTGCCCAGGTTGTAGACCGGGTCGATCGGCTCCCCGGCGGCCAGGCGGCGCGCCGCGGCGACGTGCGCGAGCGCCAGGTCGGCGACGTGGATGTAGTCGCGGACGCAGGTGCCGTCCGGCGTCGGGTAGTCGTCGCCGTTGATCCTCGGCGTGCGGCCCTCCAGCAGCGCCTCGAAGACGAGGGGGAAGAGGTTGTGGGGGCTCGTGTCGTAGACGTCCGGGTAGCCGGACCCGACGACGTTGAAGTAGCGCAGGGAGGCGTGCCGGACGCCGTGCGCGCGCCCCGCGTCCGCGAGCAGCCACTCGCCGATCAGCTTCGACTCGCCGTAGGGCGACTCCGGACTCTTGGGGGTGTCCTCGGTGACGATCTCGACGTCGACCGCGCCGTAGACGGCAGCGCTCGAGGAGAAGACGATCGAGGAGACCCCGGCGCGCTCCATCGCCTCCAGCACGCGCAGGGTGCCGGTGACGTTCTGCTCGTAGGTGTGCAGGGGGCGCTGCACCGAGACGCCGGCGTACTTGAACCCGGCGACGTGGACGACGCCCTCGATGTCGTGCTCGGCGAGCACGCGGTCGAGCAGGGCCTCGTCGAGGATCGAGCCCTGATGGAACGGGACGCCCTCGGGCACGAACGACGCGTGCCCCGACGAGAGGTCGTCGAGGACGACGGGGTCGATGCCCTGCTCCGAGAACGCGCGCACCACGTGCGCCCCGATGTACCCGGCTCCCCCGGTGACCAGCCATGCCATGTGGATCCTCCTCGGTGCGGGCCCGCGACTGCGCGCGCCGGAAGACACCCTAGCGGCGGGGATCGACGGGACGGATCGGCCGGATCACGATGGGGAGCGATATCCTGCCGCCGTGCTCCGCTCCGTCGCCCTCCTCGCCCTGCCCGGCCTCGCGCCGTTCGAGTTCGGGGTCGTCTGCGAGGTGTTCGGGATCGATCGCGGCGCCGACGGAGGTCCCGCCCTCGACTTCCGGATCGCCACTCCCGATCCGGGCCCCGTCCGGACGAGCCTCGGGTTCGACCTGCTGATCGCCGATGGTCTCGACACGGCCCGGGACGCGGACCTGATCGCCGTCCCCGCCCACGGACGCGGGCCCGCCGACGAGCGGGTGCTCGACCTCCTCCGCGAGGCCCACGAGCGCGGCGCGTGGATCCTCAGCGTCTGCAGCGGGGCCTTCACGCTGGCGCAGGCGGGCCTGCTCGACGGCCGGCGCGCGACCACCCACTGGATGCACGCCGCAGAGCTCGCCCGGCGCTTCCCCTCCGTCACGGTGGACCCGGAGGTCCTCTACGTGCAGGAGGGGCGCATCGTGACGAGTGCGGGCACCGCGGCCGGGATCGACGCGGCGCTGCACGTGGTGCGCGAGGAGCTGGGCGCGACGGCGGCGGGCGTCGTCGCCCGGCGGATGGTCGTGCCCCCGCAGCGCCACGGCGGGCAGGCGCAGTTCCTGCGGACCCCCGTTCCCGAGGCGCGCGCGGACTCGCTGGCCGAGGTCACCGAGTGGATGCTGGAGCACCTCGACGAGGACCTCTCGATCGAGGCGCTCGCCCGTCGCGCCCTGATGGCTCCCCGCACCTTCGCGCGCCGCTTCCGCGCCGACCTCGGCACGACTCCGCTCGCCTGGCTCACCCGCCAGCGCCTCCTCCGGGCCCAGGTGCTGCTGGAGGAGACGGAGCTGACCCTCGAGGCGATCGCCGCGCAGGTCGGCTTCGGCACGGCCGCGGTGATGCGCCACCACTTCACGCGCATCCTGTCGACCACTCCCGCGGCCTACCGCCGCACGTTCGCCGCCTGAGCGGCCGGCACCGCGGTCGCGGGAGCGTCCGGGGTCAGACCGTCGCGACGAAGAGAGTGCCCCGTCCGGTGACGGCGAGTGCGCCCTCCGACGGGGTCACGAACACGCTGCCGCCGCGCTCGACGCGGACCGAGCCCTCGGCGCCCTCGAGCGAGAACGTGCCCTCGGTCGCGATCGCGATGGCGGGTCCGTGCAGGGCGACGCGGGCCGGCTCCTCCGACTCGGGCTGCACGACCGCGAGCACGAAGTCCGGGACGTCCGGGCGGTAGACGCGCACGCCCGGTCCGGCCTGCTCGGCCGGGAGGTAGGGCACGGGCAGCGGCGAGAACTCGAGCACGCTCACCAGCTCGGGGACGTCGATGTGCTTGGGCGTGAGCCCCCCGCGCAGCACGTTGTCGGAGGCGGCCATCAGCTCCACCCCCGTGCCCGCGAGGTACGCGTGGATGTTGCCGGCGGGCAGGTAGAGCACCTCGCCGCGGGCGAGGCGGACGCGGTTGAGCAGGAGCGAGAGCACGATGCCGGGGTCGCCCGGGTAGCTCTCGGCCAGGTCGCGGACCGTGGTCGTCTCGAGCCGGTCGTCGCCCGCGGAGGCCGCGACGACCGCGGACACCAGCGCCGCGACCTCCGCGCGGTCGCCGTCGGCGAGCAGCCAGGAGACGGCGCCGCGGAGGACCTCCGCGGGCTCGCCCTCGAGGGTCCGGGCGAACCGCGCGATCACGGCCGCCTCCTCCGCCGGGGCGCGTCCGGCCAGCTCGGCGAGCAGGGCCCGGGCGTCCGCCGGCTCGCGGAAGCCGCAGAGCGCGTCGAAGCTCTCGCTGAGCGCGTAGATCAGCTCGGGCTTGTGGAACGGGTCCTTGTAGTTGCGGTCGGCGGCGTCCCGCGGGATGCCGGCCTCCTCCTCCTCGACGAACCGGCGCCGGGCCCGCTCGGAGGAGGGGTGGGCCTGGAGCGACAGCGGCCCGCCCGCCGCGAGGATCTTGAGCAGGAACGGCAGACGGGGAGCGCCCGAGACCGGATCGACCGACCCCTCCACCCCGGCGAGCGCCGCCTCGGGGTGCCCGGCGATCCACTCGGCGAGCGTGCCGGCGCCGACGGAGGCGGGGTCGAGGATGCGAGCGGGCGATCCCGGGTGCGCACCGAGCCAGAGCTCGGCCTCGGGGGCGCCGGAGGGCGCGGTGCCGAGGGCCTCCGAGATGCCGGTGAGCGAGCCCCAGGCGTAGTCGCGGGGGGTGTTGCCGATCGGGATGAACACGGGAGCGCTGGCCTTCCGTCCGAGGGGTGGGTCCGAGCCGCTCAGCCGGACGCGCCGGGGCCGCTCCGCTGCGACGCTAGCAGGATCCACAACGCAGGCCCGGGAGGAGGGCCCGCCTGTTGGTGCTCTCCGCCAGAGGACGCGGCACTCGCAGGCGCGCTTCGTACGCTGGGAGGCGCAGCACTGCCGCCGTCGGAGCGGTCGCCGTGCCGCAACCGACGAGCGAGGGAGCACAGAGCATGGACGGCACGACCTTCGAGACCCTGGGGGCCGACTTCTACGGGTTCGAGGCGGCGCTCACGCCCGCCGAGAAGGAGCTGCTGGTCGGCGTCCGCGCGTTCCTCGAGGAGCAGGTGCGGCCGATCGCCGACGAGTACTGGGAGCGCGCGGAGTTCCCGCGGCAGCTGATCCCCGGGATCCACGCCACCGGCGTCATCGGCCTCTCCTGGCCCGAGACCCGCGCGATCGAGAACTCCGCCGTGTTCCGCGGGTGGGTGGCGCTCGAGCTGGGCCGGGTGGACGCGGGCATCGCGACCTACGTCGGCGTGCAGAACGGGCTGGTGATGGGCACGGTCGGCGTCGCCGGCTCCGAGGAGCAGCGCGCCGAGTGGCTGCCGAAGCTCGCCTCGGGCGAGGTCGTCGGCGCCTTCGGCCTCACCGAGCCGCACTCCGGCTCCGACTCCGCCCAGGGCCTGCGCACCACCGCCCGCCGGGACGGCGACGACTGGATCCTCGACGGCGAGAAGCGCTGGATCGGCAACGCGACCTTCAGCGACGTGACCGTGATCTGGGCGAAGGACGCGGAGGACGGCCAGGTGAAGGGCTTCCTCGTCCCCACCTCGACGCCCGGCTACCGCGCCACCGCCATAGCGCGCAAGCAGAGCCTGCGCACCGTGCAGAACGCCGACATCGTGCTCGAGGGCGTCCGCGTCCCGGAGTCGCTGCGCCTGCAGGGCGCGAACTCGTTCCGCGACACCGCGAAGGTGCTCCGGCTCACGCGCGCCGAGGTCGCCTGGCAGGCCATCGGCGTCGCGATCGGCGCCTACGACGCGGCGCTGCGCTACGCGAAGGAGCGCGTGCAGTTCGGCAAGCCGCTCGTCGGGCACCAGCTGGTGCAGGACCTCCTGGTCAAGAGCATCGGCAACATCACGGCCAGCATCGCCCTGGCGACCCGGGTGTCCGAGATGCTCGACGCCGGCGAGCAGCGCGACGAGCACTCCGCCCTCGCGAAGGCCTACGCGACGGCCCGGATGCGCGAGACCGTCGCCTGGTGCCGCGAGGTGATGGGCGGCAACGGCATCGTCCTCGACTACGGCGTCGCCCGCTTCTTCGCCGACGCGGAGGCCCTCTACTCCTACGAGGGCACCCGCGAGATGAACACGCTGATCGTCGGCCGCTCGATCACCGGCACCGCCGCGTTCGTCTGAGCCTCCCCGGCCGGGCCGTCTCCCCCGAGGGGGCGGCCCGGCCGGGGAGCGAGCGGCGGCGCGCCCGGCACGCCGCCGTGCCGCCCCCGCTCCCTAGACTGGTCGCCATGATCCGACGCGCCGCCCCCGCCGCTCCCCGAGCGCTCGCGGTGGCGGTGCTGGCCGTGCTGCTGGCCGGTCAGTCGCTGCGGAACCTCGCCGGATGGTGGGGCTGGGGCCTCGTCGTCGCCGTGCTCCTGGGCGCCTCGGTCGCCGTGCTCGTCCGCGCCCGCCCCCGCCTGCGCTGGGCCCGCACACCGAAGTCGCTGGTCCTCTTCCTCGGGCTCGCGGTGCTCTCGCTGGTGTGGTCCGCGTATCCGGGAGCGAGCGCGATCGGCGTCACGGCGCAGCTCGCGACGACGCTCGGCGGCGTCGTCCTCGCCGTCACGCTGACCAGCCGGGAGCTGCTCACGGCTCTCGGACGGGCCCTGCGCCTCTCCGTCGGCCTGTCGCTCCTCTTCGAGCTCGTGATCGCTGTCGTGGTGCGGCAGCCCGTCCTGCCGTTCGGCGTCGAGCCTCCCGCCGACGGACCGACGCCCGACGCCTTCTACTGGTCGCAGGCGGCCCTCCTCACCGGCGAGCCCGTCCAGGGGATCGTCGGCAACCGCAACCTCCTGGGCTTCCTCGCCCTGCTCGGCCTGATCGTGATCGCGATCGAGCTGGCCGCGCGCTCGGTCCGGCGGCGCTGGGGAGCGGTCTGGGTCGCCCTGTTCGTCGCGACCCTCCTGCTCACCCGCTCGGCGACCGTCCTGCTCTGCCTCGTCGCCGTCGTCCTCGCGGCCGCGTTCGCGCTCTGGGCGCGCCGGAGGGGCGAGTCCCGCCGCCGCCCCGTCTACCTGACCGCCGCGGGTCTGACGGTGGCGGCCGTCGCCGGAGGCGCCGCGGGCCGGGGCGCCCTCCTCGGCCTGCTCGGCAAGAGCGAGGACGCCACGGGCCGCCTCGACATCTGGGACTCGGTGATCGCGCTCACGCTGCAGCGCCCGGTCCTCGGCTGGGGCTGGGTCAGCTACTGGGCTCCCTGGGTCGCCCCGTTCGACACCCTCGCCGAGCGCAAGGGCGTGCTCTACCTGCAGGCGCACGACGCCTGGCTCGACGTCGCCCTGCAGCTCGGAGCGGTCGGCCTCGTCCTGTTCGCGGCGCTCGCCGTCTCGACCCTGTGGCGCTCCTGGTTCCGCGCCGTCGACCGCCCGCGGCGCGACGCGACCTCGACCCTCCCCTACACGGCCGTCAGCCTCGCTCCTCTGCTGATCGTCGTCGCCCTCCTCGCGCAGTCGCTGTTCGAGAGCCGGATCCTGATCGAGGGAGGCTGGCTGCTCCTCGTCCTCTTCGCGGTGCAGACCAAGCGGCCGGCGACCGACACGCCCGAGGTCCTCGCCGCGACCCCGCTCCCCCTCGCCGACGCCTCCCCGAGGCGATGAGGCCCCGCCGCCCCTCGCTCCCCGCCTCCGTCGCCGACGCGACGGCGTCCCCGCAGTTCGCGGCGGCCCTCGCCCAGACCACCCTCGTCACCGTCCTCTGCGCCCCGGCGGTCCGGGGGCTCATCGGCTGGCCCGGCTACATCGCCGCCGTCGCCACGCTCACCGCCCTCGCGGCGGTCATGCTCGTCCTGCGGCGCGGCCTGCTCGACTGGGAGGGCCTGCTGCCCACGAGCATCCTGGTGTTCCTCGGCTGGATCGCGCTCAGCGTGCTGTGGAGCGACTACACCTGGGCCACGGTCTCGAGCGTGGTCTACCAGTTCGCCCTGGCGTTCCTGGCGATCGCGATCGGCCTCACGCGCGACATCATCCAGATCATCCGCTCGGTGGGCGACGTGCTGCGGGTCGTGCTGATCGCCTCGCTCGCCGTGGAGGTGCTCTCGGGGGTGCTGATCGACCAGCCGCTGCGCTTCCTCGGCGTGGAGGGCCTGCTCGCGGTCGGCGGGCCGATCCAGGGACTGGTCGGAACGCGCAACCAGCTCGGGCTGGTCTGCCTGCTGGCGATCGTCACGTTCTCGGTGGAGCTGATGACCCGCTCCGTCGCCCGCTGGCCGGCCGTCGCCTCGATCGCCCTCGCCGCGGTCACCCTCCTCTTCACGCGCTCCGCCGTGAGCGCGGGCGTGCTCGCCGTCGCCGTCGTCGTCGCGCTCGCCCTGCGCTGGGTGCGTCACGGCGACGGCACCCAGCGCCGGCGGCGGCAGTTCGCGGTGCTCGGAGTCGCCGCAGCGGCCGCCCTCACCGTGTGGCTCCTGCGCTACCGGGTGATCGAGCTCCTGAACGCGGGCAGCGAGTTCGAGTTCCGGCTGCGGCTCTGGCAGCAGGTCTGGCGCTTCACGGACCTCGCGCCGATCGTCGGCTGGGGCTGGGTGGGCTACTGGCGACCCGACCTCTACCCCTTCACCGCCATCGACTACCTCTCGGGCCGCCCGCACTCGTCGAGCCTCAACGCGCTCTTCGACGTCGCCCTGCAGGTCGGGGCGGTCGGAGTGGTCCTGTTCGTCGTGCTGATCGGCCTCGCGCTCTGGCGCTCCTGGCTGATCGCCTCCGAGCGCAAGGCGGTCGTGCACGTCTGGCCGGTGCTGGTGCTGACGGTGCTGATGGTCACCGCGCTGGCCGAGAGCTCGATCCTGCTCGACGCCGGCTGGCTGCTCGTGGTGCTCTGCGCGATGCGCGCGGCGCAGGGGCTGAGCTGGCGCCGGCTCCTGCACCCGCGGGACTGACCGGCCTCCTCAGCGCCCGCGCCGCCGCGCCACCCGGCGGAGCACGGCGAGGTGCTCCTCCCGGCAGCGCTCCCAGCTGAAGGACCGGGCGCGCTCGACGCCGAGCGGGCCGAGCTCGCCGGTCCGCGCGATCGCCTCCAGGATCCCGTCCGCGATCGAGCGCGGCTCGAGCGGATCGACGTAGACCGCGGCGTCCCCGCAGATCTCCGGGAGCGAGCCCGCGTCGGAGGCGGCGACCGGGCAGCCCGACGCCATCGCCTCGATCGGCGGGAGCCCGAAGCCCTCGTAGAGGCTCGGGAACGCGAGCACCGCGGCCCGGCGGTAGAGGTCGGCGAGCTCCTCCGGAGTGACGTGGCCGCGCCACTCGACGAAGTCCGGCAGCGGGCCGAGGCGGTCCAGATCCCCTCCCGTCAGCACGAGCCGGAGGGAGTGCCCCTCCGCCCGCAGCAGGCGCACCGCCTCGAACAGGCGGGCGTGGTTCTTGTGCGGCCAGGCGCGCGCCGGGTAGAAGACGAAGTCCTCCCGTGTCCCCAGATTCGCGACGAAGCGCCCGGTGTCCACGCCGAGATGCGACACGTGGATCCGCTCCTCCGGGATGCCCAGCAGCTCGACGATCCGCCCCTTGGTGAAGGCGCTGATGGTGATGACCGCGTCGGCGCGGCGAGCGGTCGCCTCGTAGGCGAGGCGGCGGAAGACGCGCTCGACGCGGGGGAAGAGGTGCGGGAGGTCGCGGTGCTGCAGGTCGAACAGCATCTGCACGTGCCCCTGCCGCCGTGACGGCCACGGGAGCGGGACCGTGAAGGGGAAGTAGAGCACCGCGTCCCGGCCGACGCGCCGGCGCAGCCGCGGCGTGCGCAGGAGCGCCTGGAGCATCCCGACGGCCCGGCGGCGGTGGCCCGCACCGCTGACGACCCCCTCGGCCACGACCTCGGGCACGCCCTCGCTGAAGCCGCGCGCGTTCTCGGGCACGAGCACCTGCACGGCGGGCCCCTCCTCCCCCGGCCGCGGCGCCAGCAGGCGCGTGAGGGCGCGCGCGTAGGTCTCGCCGCCGCCCATCCCGCCCGGGTCGACGGTGAGCACGGCGAGCGTGACGGGGCGGAGTTCCGGCATGGCGTCCAATCGGTCCGAAGCCCGGCCAGGATACCCGCGGACCGCGCCGCGCCCGGCGGCCGGCCGGGCCCGTGGGTAGTATGTGACCCGCTGTCATCGACCCCGACGAATTGGACCACCACGTGCCCCGCGCTTTGATCACCGGAATCACCGGCCAGGACGGCCTCTACCTCGCCGAGCTCCTCCTCTCGAAGGGCTACGAGGTCTTCGGGCTCGTCCGCGGGCAGAACAACCCCAAGTACGAGCTGGTCCGCCGCACCGTCCCCGAGGTGACCCTGCTCACCGGCGACCTGACCGACGTCTCGAGCCTCGTTCGCGTGCTCGCCGCCGCTCAGCCCGACGAGGTCTACAACCTCGGCGCGATCTCGTTCGTGGCCTACTCGTGGGAGAACGCGTCGCTCACCACCGACGTGACCGGCAAGGGCGTGCTCAACATCCTCGAGGCGACCCGCCTCTACGCCGGCTCCGACATGTCGCGCGTGAAGTTCTACCAGGCCTCGTCCTCCGAGATGTTCGGCAAGGTCCAGCAGGTCCCGCAGAGCGAGGAGACGCTGCTCTGGCCGCGCTCGCCCTACGGTGTGGCCAAGGTCTTCGGCCACTACATGACCATCAACTACCGCGAGTCGTACGGCATGCACGCCTCCTCCGGCATCCTCTTCAACCACGAGTCGCCCCGCCGCGGCCCGGAGTTCGTCACCCGCAAGATCAGCCTCGCGGTCGCCCGCATCAAGCTCGGCCTCCAGGAGACGCTGGAGCTCGGCAACCTCGACGCGAAGCGCGACTGGGGCTTCGCCGGCGACTACGTCGACGCGATGTGGCGCATGCTGCAGCAGCCCGAGGGCGACGACTACGTGGTCGCGACCGGCGAGACCCACGAGATCCGCGAGTACCTCGACATCGCCTTCAACCACGTCGGCATCGAGGACTGGACCCCGTACGTGACCCAGAACCCCGCTTTCATGCGTCCCGCCGAGGTGGACCTCCTGATCGGCGACCCGGCGAAGGCGCGCGACGTCCTCGGCTGGGAGCCGAAGGTCTCGTTCCCCGAGCTCGTGGCGATGATGGTCGAGAACGACCTCGCCGAGCAGTCCGCGCTGATCAAGTAGTCATGCCTGCCGCTCTCGTCACCGGAGCGAGCGGTCAGGACGGGGGCTACCTCGTCGAGCGCCTGCTCGCCGACGGCTGGGAGGTCTCCGCGCTCGTGCGCGGGACCGACGACGCCGCTCTGCCCGCCGCCGTCCGGCCCTTCGAGGGCGACCTCCGCGACGCCTCCGGCCTCGGCCGCATCGTCGCGGAGGCGCAGCCGGACACGGTCTTCCACCTCGCCGGCCTCTCCTCCGTCGCGCTCTCGTGGAAGGAGCCCGTGCTCACGGCCGAGGTGACCGGCACCGCGGTCGCCGCGCTCCTGGAGGCCTCGCTGGCGCTCCAGGACTCGGCCGGCCGCGAGGTCCGCTTCGTCCAGGCCTCCTCCTCCGAGATCTTCGGGGCCGCGACCGAGAACCCGCAGACCGAGCGGACCCCGATCCGCCCCGTCTCCCCCTATGGCGCCGCGAAGGCGTTCGCGCACCACCTGGTCGCGGTCTACCGCGGCCGGGGGCTGCACGCCTCGTCCGGCATCCTCTACAACCACGAGTCGCCGCGGCGGCCGCTCGGCTTCGTCACCCGCAAGATCACCGCCGGAGTCGCGGCGATCGCGACGGGCGCCGAGTCGGAGCTCTCTCTCGGCAACCTCGACGCGCGCCGCGACTGGGGCTGGGCCCCCGACTACGTGGACGCCCTGGTGCGCGCCTCACGCGCCGAGGAGGCGGGCGACTACGTCGTGGCGACCGGAGTCGCGCACTCGGTCCGCGACTTCGTCCGCGCCGCGTTCACCGCGGCCGGCATCGACGACTGGGAGCACCGGGTCACGATCGACCCGCGCTTCGCCCGCCCCGTGGACGCCCCCGAGATGCGCGGGGACGCCTCCCGGGCCCGCGAGGTGCTCGGCTGGGCGCCCACTGTGGGCTTCGAGGAGATCGTCGCCCGTATGGTCGAGAACGACCTCGAGCTGGCGCGCCGCTCCGGCTGACCCGCTCCCGCGCACGCGGAAGGCCCCCGCTCCTCGAGCGGGGGCCTTCTCCGTGCGGGCGGCCGAGGACGCCTAGGCGGTCGCGTCCGACCGCTCGGCCCGGGCACGCTCGTCGACGCCCTCGCCCTCGACGAGGTACGACCAGACGCGCGCGGCGTACTCGTCCCACGTGCCGCCGTCGATCGCGAGCGCCTCCGCCGAGAGCCGCGCGTGCAGCTCGTCGTCGGTCAGCAGCCGCTCGAGGGCCGCGGCGATGTCGTGGTCGTCGTGCGGATCCACGAACAGCGCGCCGCCCGAGGCGGAGACCTCGTGCATGCTGCCGAACCCGGAGGTCACGACCGGCGTGCCGACCGAGATCGACTCCACGATCGGGAGACCGTAGCCCTCGTTGATCGAGGGGAACACCGTGCACCGGGCCAGGCGGTAGGCGCTCCAGAGCAGCGCATCGGTGATCTTGGAGAGCGAGCGGACCGGACGGCCCTGGCCCTCCAGGACCTCGAGGCGGTACTCGAACTCGGCGCTGCTCCAGGCGTTGCCGCCGATGAAGACCAGGCTGAAGCGCACGCCCCGGCGCCAGAGCAGCTCAGCCGCCTGGAGCACCGCCAGGTGGTTCTTCCGCGGCTCGTGGCTGCCGACGCAGACGACGAGCGGGAGGTCGCCGGTCACCAGCGAGCGCGCGGCGGTGGCCAGCTCCTCGTCCGAGACGCTCTCCGGCTGCGAGGGCAGCAGGATCGGGCGGATGTCCGGCCCCTGCATCCCGACGCTGCCGAGCATGTGGCGCCAGCCGGAGTACTCGGTCGCGGCCGCCTCGGAGATGGTCGCGATGCGGTCCATGTGCGACACGGCGACGAGAGTGCGCGAGAAGGCGGCGCTGATGCCGGTGCTCGCCGTCTCGGCGGTGGTGACCGGCACGCAGTCGAAGCCGATGGTGCCCGTGCGGTTGCCGCTGAACTCGGCGAGGGCGGAGACGCGCGACGTCCGCTCGTCCTCCACGGCGAGCTCGGGCAGGAGGTAGGTGCCCTCCCACGGCACGATCACGCGGGAGCGGTCCTCCGCGGCGTCGGGCACGTCGCCCGAGACGGCGTTCCGGCTCTGCTCCGGGGTGAGCATGACGAGCGACTCGTGGGTGGAGTCCCAGCCGGCGAGCAGGATCTCGTGGTCGCGCGTCCAGCGGACGAGGCTCTGGCGCACCACGCGCTGGATGCCCGTGGCCAGTCCCGTGCGCGCGGTGTGGTGCACGTCGACCACGACCGCGCCGACGACCACCTCGACCTCGGGGTGGTGGAAGCGGGCGAAGACCCGGTTCGAGGCGATGGTGGACGCGGCGTGGGTGAGCAGGCCGGCGGTGCCGTCCAGCCGGGCCCGGCGGCGGCCGTCGACGACGTCCTCCCGGCGCGGGAGCGTGCCGCGGAGGACGGCGAGCACCAGCCAGACCTCGCGGTCGGTGGGGGCGGGCAGCAGAACGCTCAGCTGGCCGGTGAGGGCGTCGACGCTGCCCAGCGGCTCCACGGAGGGGGCCAGGGTGCGCACTAGGGTGGCGAGACGGTCGACCAGGTACTGCTTAGAGCGCACGGGGCGCCTCCTCGTGCTCGATGAGGGCCGAGGGGCCGATCAGGGCGGCCCACAGCTCCCGGGCGTAGTCGTCCCAGGTGCGCTCGGGCCGCCCGGCCGCCTCGAGGCGGAGCTCGTCGACGAGCTCCGGCGACGTCAGCAGGCGGCGCATCCCGTCGGTGATCTCCTCGTCGGACTCCGGGTCGATCAGGACGCATCCGCCGTGCTCGGCGATCTGGGCCGTGCTGCCGTAGCGCGAGGTCAGCACGGGGAGCCCGATCGACAGCGCCTCGGCGACCGGCAGGCCGTACCCCTCGTGCAGCGACGGGAACGCCAGGAACAGCGCCTCCCGGTAGCTCGCGATCAGGACGTCGTCGTCGGCTCCGCGGAGCACCTCGACCGGGCGCCCGGCGGCGACCAGCTCGCGCACGCGGGGATCGAAGACCTGGTGCGCCCAGGGGTTGGCTCCGCCGATGAAGCGGACGCGGAACCGCAGGCCCTCGCGCCAGAGGACCTCGGCGGCGTGCAGCACCGCGAGGTGGTTCTTGCGCGGCTCCTGGCTGCCGACGCAGAGCACGAGCGGCAGCCCGGACGCGCCCCGGCCCTCGGAGCGCAGGCCGTCCGGGAGCTCCACGGGCAGCGGGACCGGGACGACGGTCGGGCCGGTGAGGCCCTGAGCGGGGAGCGCGCGCACGAAGCCCTCGAACTCCAGCGCGGCCGCGGCGCTCACCGTGGCGACGCGCTCGGCGTGCTTGACCACGGAGAGGAAGTTGACGAACCGCACCGTCTCCTCCGGCGGCACCGTGTCGGCGCTGACGACGGGGATGGCGTCGTGGCCGAGGACGACCACCTCGTTGCCGGAGTACTCGGCGAGGGCCGAGAGCGGCCCGCACTGGTTGTAGTCGGGGACCGAGGGGATGACGACGACGCTGCGGTAGGGCACGACGAACTCGATGCGCTCCGGATCGCCGTGCTCCCAGTCGCGCCGCCCGGCGGAGGACCAGTCGACGACGCGCTCGTGCTCGATCGCGCTCAGCCGTCGGAAGGACATCGAGCCGTGGACCCAGGCGACCGGGACGATCTCGTGCTCGGCGTCCCAGCGGGACACGGTCTGGCGCACGACCCGCTGGACTCCGGTGTTGTGCCCGTGCCGGGCGGGGAAGTCGACGTCGATCAGGACGGCCCCGGCGACGACCTCGACGCGGGCGTCCAGATCGGCGAACCCGGTCGCGGTGCGGGAGCCCGCCTCGAGGAAGATGCGCAGCGCCGCCTCCTCGGGCGCGAGCTCGAGGGCGCGGCGGAACCAGTCGAACAGCTCGCTCGTCGGGTACGCGGCCGTGAACGACACCAGCGCGACCCAGGTCAGCTCGTCGTCCTGGCGCGCGCGGATCTCGCGGGCCACCTCGTCGAGGTACGGGCCGGGCCCGCGGGTGCGCAGCGAGGCGCGCCGCTCCTCGTCGAAGAGGAGCGCGCCGACCTGCTCCAGCCGCTGCAGCATCGCCTCCGTGCGGTGGGCGCGCGCGGTGGCCGCACCGGCGGCGGAGACCTGCGACCGGTCGCTCATCGCGCCCGACCGGACAGGCGGCGCTTCACGAAGCGCGCGCTGTGGCCGACGGCGCCCGACAGCCCGAGCTGCTCGACGCGGATCTGGAAGGTGCGCACCAGGCGGAGCGGCTTCGTCACCCGCCAGGAGAGGGTGCGCTCGAAGCCGGAGGCGGTCACTCCGCCCACCTGGATCCGCTCGACCCACTCGTCGAAGGGGTCGTTGAGGAGGGAGTCGACCTGCGCGCGCAGGCGGGCGAGCTCCTCGTCCGGGGACTCGGGCTCGGCGGGACGGGGCTCGACGGGGGCACCGGACGTGCGCGCGGGCGCCGTCGGGACGGTGCTGGGAGCGGCGTCGCCGACGGCCGACTCGAGGCTCGGGTCGGGAGCGGGAGGAGCGTCCTCGCCGGTGCCGCCGAGGACGGGGGCGGGGTCCCCAGCGCTCTGCGGAGCCGGGTCCAGGGGGACGTCGGATGGCTGCGTGGGCATGGCGAACACCTCGTTCGTGTCGTTCAGTCGGCGAGCGGGAGCAAGACTACCCGCCATGCGCCGCGCACCGGCACGCCAGCCAGGGGCTCCGGGGTGGGCCGCACGTATAATGATGCGGTCCGTCGCCCGGCGGAGGCCGAGAGCTTGGAGTTCCATGCCCAGCAAAGCTGTGGATCGCGCGCGCGCGATCGCCGACGAGCCGTTCCAGATCGCCGGCACCACGTCGGCCGTCGGCGGCGGCTCGGGCGGCTTCGTCGCCTCCCTCGCCGAGATCCTGCGGCACCGCGAGCTGCTCCGCCTGCTCGTCGGGCGTGAGCTGAAGTCGCGCTATAAGGACAGCAGCCTGGGATTCGTCTGGAGCCTCGTCCGGCCGCTGATCATGCTCCTCATCTACTACGTGGCGATCGGCCAGATCCTCGGGGCCTCGCGCGGCGTCCCGAACTTCGCGATCTTCGTCTTCTCGGGGCTCACCCTCTGGGGCCTGTTCAGCGAGATCGTGACCGCGGGCACCACGTCGATCCTCGGCAACGGCGGACTGATCAAGAAGGTGTACCTGCCGCGGGAGATCTTCCCGGTGGCCGCCATCGGCTCGGCCCTGTTCAACTTCGGGGTGCAGTTCGTCGTCCTGATCGCGGGAGCCGTCCTCACGGGCTCGCTGATCTTCGGCGTCCAGCTCCTCTACATCGTGCCCGCGCTGGCGATCGTGCTCGTGTACGGCCTCGCGCTGGCACTGGCTCTGTCGGCCCTCAACGTCTACCTGCGCGACGTCCAGTTCCTGGTCGAGGTGGGGCTGCAGATCTTCTTCTGGCTCTCCCCCATCGTCTACGCGTGGAACTTCGTCGTCGCCGCCTCCACGGGTGCCGGCCACGGCTGGGCCGAGCAGCTCTACCTGATCAACCCGATCTCGAACGCGATCCTGGCCTTCCAGCGTGCGATCTGGGGCGACGGCTCGCGCGTCAGCATCATCGACGGCACCGAGATCGCCCCCCAGGTGTGGCCGCCGGACATGGAGCTGCGCCTTCTCATCGTCCTCGTCGTCGGGCTGGTGTTCGTGTGGATCGGCCACCGGATCTTCCGCCGCCTCGAGGGCAACTTCGCCCAGGAGATCTGATCGTGACCCTCACCAGCAAGCAGGAGTCCGTGCCCGCCTCCTCCGGCACCCCGACCGTCGTCCGGGTGCGCAACGCCTCCAAGCGCTTCGTCATCCGTAAGGACAAGTCGTTCAAGGAGCGGATCGTGAACTTCGGCCGCGGGCGCAAGCACCGCGACGAGTTCTGGGCGCTCCGCGACGTCGACCTCGAGATCCCCCTGGGCTCGACCGTCGGCCTCATCGGCGCGAACGGCTCGGGCAAGAGCACGCTCCTCAAGCTCATCGGCGGCATCGTGCAGCCGACGACCGGCACCGTGGAGCGCCGCGGACGCCTCGCCGCGCTCCTCGAGCTCGGAGCGGGCTTCCACCCCGACCTCACCGGGCGCGAGAACGTCTACCTCAACGGCGCGATCCTCGGACTCTCGCGCAGCGAGCTGGACAGCAAGTTCGACTCGATCGTCGACTTCTCCGAGATCGCCGAGTTCATCGACACCCAGGTCAAGTTCTACTCGTCGGGCATGTACGTGCGGCTCGCCTTCGCGATCGCGATCCACACCGATCCCGACCTGCTGCTGGTCGACGAGGTCCTCGCCGTCGGCGACGAGCCGTTCCAGCGCAAGTGCATGGACCGCATCCGCGCCTTCCAGCGCGCGGGCAAGACCATCGTCCTGGTCACCCACTCGCTCGAGCAGGTCGGCGAGCTCTGCGACCGCACCATCGTCCTCGAGAAGGGCACCGTGGTCTTCGACGGCGAGACCTCCGAGGGGCTCCAGGTCCTCCGCGAGAGCTTCGAGGACCGTCGGGCCGCCCGCCAGGAGCGCGAGGCCGAGGCCGCCGAGGCCGCGGACGAGCCCGCCCCCCAGCTGATCGAGATCCTGGGCTGCCGCCTGCGCGGCGGGTCCATCGAGCACGGCGGCACGGTCGTCCGCAGCGGTGAGACCCTCGAGTTCGACGTCACGGTGCGCACCAGCCGCCCGGTCGACGACTGGAACATCGGGATGGGCATCGACACTCCCCTCGGCCAGCGGGTCTTCGGGACCAACACCGAGCGCATCGGCACGCCGCTGAGCGCGGTCGACGGAGAGATGACGGTCACGTTCACCCTCCCCGACCTGCACCTCGGCGCCGGCAACTACGCCGTGCACGCCTCCTCGGCCACCTTCTCGCAGGGCGAGACCATGCGGATCCCGGTCGCCGCGACCTTCACGGTCGAGCGGGCCTCCGTGCACGACGGCGTCGTCGACATCGACTCCACCGTCCGCCTCAGCAGGCCGTGACCGCGCGGCGCCGCCGCCTCCTGGTCGACGCGACCGCCCTCGCGGCGCCGCGCCTGACCGGAGTCGGCCGCGTCCTGCTCGGCCTGCTGCACGCCCTGGACACCGACGCGACCGCCGCGGAGGTCGAGGTGCTCCTCGTCGTGCCGGCGAGCGAAGCGGGCTCGCTCGAGCGCTTCGGCTTCCGGACCCTGCGCGTCCGGCCGGTGCCGCTGCCCCGGCCGCTGTGGAGCGCTCTGACCCGGCTGCCCGCGCCGGGGATCGACCTCCTGCTCGGCCGCGGCGCCTACTTCTTCCCGAACTTCCGGAGCTGGCCGCTCGCCCGCTCCCGCTCGCTCACCTTCGTGCACGACGTCTGCTTCGCCGTGATGCCCGAGCTCGTTCCGCGCGAGCGCCGGGAGCTGCTGTCGCGGTCGGTGCCCCGGTGGATCCGGCGCAGCGATCTGGTCCTGACCGGCACCCCGTCCTCCGCGGCGGAGGTCGAGAGCGCTCTGGGCGTCGCTCCCGCGCGCGTCCGCGTGCTGCCGACCACGATCGACGCCGACCTCTTCCACGCCCGCGGCGAGGAGGAGGTGGCGCGGGTCCGGGCGGAGCACGGCCTCGGGTCCTATCTGCTCTTCGTCGGATCGATCGAGCGCCGCAAGAACCTCGTCACCCTGGTGGACGCCTACCGGCAGGCCGAGCGGCCGGAGGGTCACACCCTGCTCCTGGTCGGCGGGGACGGCTGGGACAACGGGGACGTCCACTCCGCTGTCGCGCGCGCGGTCGCGGCCGGAGCCGACGTGCGCTTCGCCTCCTCCTACGTCGCCGACGAGGATCTGCCGGCCCTGCTCACGGGCGCCGACGCCGTCGCGATGCCCTCCTGGCACGAGGGCTTCGGCCTCCCCGCCCTCGAGGCCGTCGCCTGCGGCACCCCGGTGCTGGCGGCCGACATCCCCGGCCTCCGCGACGCGCTCGCCGGACGGGAGTCCACCGCCGTCTTCATCGACCCGGCGGACCGCACCGGGTGGACGACCGCGATCGGAGCGGCGCTGCGCAGCCCTCGGCGACTCGCACCGGAGCCGATCCCGGGGTGGGACCGCACCGCGCGGCGCCTGCTCGAGCTGGCCTTCGACGACCGCTGATCAGCGCTGGGTCGTGAACAGCAGCCAGCGCCCCGAGCCGGACGCGACCTCGGGCTCGACGTCCCCGGTCGCCGCCTCGACGTAGGCCCGCCAGCCGTCGGGGTCGTCGGTGTAGCCGGCGGTGTCCACGTAGACGGCGCAGGCGCCGCTGCCCGCCACAGCGCTGGCGAATGCGGCCGGGTCGTCGACGTCGCCCCAGACGTCCCAGCCGTAGGTGCCCTCCACCGCCCCGTAGCTCCAGCGCAGGCGTCCCTCCTCCGTCGCGAGGTACGGCAGCGCCTCGTCGTAGTCGGAGAGCGCTCCGATCCGCCCGCTGTCGGGGAAGCTCTTCAGGGGGAGCTCCACCACTCCGCAGCCGTCGTCCAGCTGCGCGTCGGCCTCCGACACGAACGAGCGCATCTCGGAGTCCTCGGTCGGCGCGATCGGGACCGCGGCCGATACCCCGGCCAGCTGATCGACCACCGCGATCGCAGCGAGCAGCGCCGCCACGAGGATCCGGATGCCGCCACGGGCCGTGATCCGGTCGAGCAGGAGCGCGAGCACGCCGAGGACGAGGACCGCGATGACGATCGACATCCGCGCCCATGCCCGGATCGTCGGCCCCGCCACCAGCGAGACCACGACGCCCAGGCCCGTCACCGTGTAGAAGAGGAGCGCGGCCAGCGTCGCCACGGCGAGGACGCGCACGCGGGCGTCCGAGAAGAAGCGGCCGACCGCGGTCGCACGCAGCGCCCGCCCGCCGCCGAGCGCGGTGATCGGAAGCGCCACGAGCGTGATCAGGAGCGCGACGCTGGCGAGGATCGAGAACCCGGGCGGCTCCGTCGTCGGCGCCACGCCGGACTGGCCCGCGTAGGTGTTCAGCAGGCCGTACCCCTGCGGCAGCCCGGTCCCCGACCAGGGCAGGCCCAGCAGCACGAGCTTGCCGGCGTAGGCCTCCGACTCCCCCACGGTCCGCGACGTGAAGTACGGGCTGTAGCGCTCCCCGAAGTCGAGCGAGAGCAGCAGCAGCGAGAGCCCGACGAACACGCCGAGCGCGACGAACGGCACCGACGAGACCGCGAGCACGCGCAGCCGCTCGCGGGAGAGCAGCCCGGCGGCCGTGCTCACCGCCCAGGTCGCTCCGAGGACCAGGACCGCGAAGACGTAGTAGTAGCCGCCCGTGCTCGCCACCAGGAGCCCGAGCACGACTCCCGGGACGACGGAGCGCAGCACCCGGCTCCTCCGCGTCGCGCCCCGCTCGGCGAAGGCGCGGAGAGGATCGGTGCGCGGTCCGGCGACCATCAGCACCATCACGCCCACGAGCGGGATCGCCCAGTAGTTGGCGAGGAACGCGTGGCCGAAGCCGATCCGGAGGAAGTGGTAGGGCAGCAGCGACAGCAGGACCGCGGAGAACGCCGCGACCCAGGGCCGCGTGCGCAGGGCGCGGAAGAACACGTAGCCGGTCAGGGCGACCGTCGCGAACGTGCCCAGGTAGAAGACGTTCAGGAGCGTCGTCCCGTCGCGCACCAGGAGGGCCAGGACCGAGACGGCGAGGGCGGAGGCGACGTCGAACTGCGCGCTGAAGAACGCGTTGAAGCCGTCGGGGAAGCCGAGCGCCGCGTTGCCGTCGAACGGGAACGCCTGCGTGGCGCTGGTGAAGAGCGTGTAGTGCAGGATCTGGTCGTCCCCGCCCACGGTCCAGCGGGCCGTCAGGTCCTGCGGCCCGATCCCGAGCGCGAGCACGGCGGCGACGACCGAGACGAGGGCGGCGCCGAGGGCCCACCCGAGCTCGACGAGCGTCCGGCGCCGCCGGCTCGCCGTCCGCGGGCCGCGCGTGTCAGTAGCCGCGCTCACGGCGCTGCTCCTCCACGCTGCTCTGGACGATCCTGTTCAGCTCGGTCTCGCCGTCGGTGCCCGCGTAGTCGTAGATGTCGAACCCCCCGCAGGCGACGATATCGGAGGGATCGCCGAGCGTCCCGCGCGCGAGCCCCGCCCAGTCGGGCGAGCGGTCGGCCAGGACGAAGCTGTACTGCCGGTCGCGGTAGTCGCTCAGGTTGTTCATCCAGAGCTGCACCGTGAAGTCGAAGTTGACCTGCTGGACGTGCAGCGAGGCCGGCCCGTAGAGGTCCAGGGGCCGCGTCGACCAGAACGAGCCGACGCCCGCGAGCTCGCGGCCGTCGATCCAGCGCTCCAGGCAGCCGGCGTCCGGGTCCGATCGCGCGCCGGCCGCCGCCGAGGCGACCGCCGCCGTGGCCGGCACGGCGGCGACGACGAGGCCTGCGGCGGCCAGCGGGGCCACGACGCGGACGACCGGCGTCAGTCGTGTGCCCGCGTTCCGCCGGTGCGCCGCCGCGGCGCCGATCAGCGCGATCACGACCACGGTCGCGGTCACCGGGATCGGCATCAGGTAGCGGCTGACCGAGCTGCCGGTGAAGACCTGCACCACCAGGAGCACCGCCGTCTGCGCCGGCAGGAACGCGCACACCGCGAAGCGCGCACGGGCCGCCTCGTCGAGGGCGGCCCCCCGCGCAACGCGGGCGGCACCGGCCACGACGACGGCCAGGGCGGCCAGCAGCAGCAGACCCAGCAGCGCCACCTCGAGCTTGCCGATCAGCGGCGCCTTCAGCACGAGGAACTGCACGATGAGGTCGTCCAGGGCCGTCCCGGCGAGCGGCAGCCGGAGGTACCCGCCGGCGTCGGTCCCGATCAGGAAGCCGAGCGGGATCCGCAGTGCGGCTCCGAGCGCCGCGGCCCCGAGGACCGTGCCCGCGACGACCAGCACCGCTCGGGGAGCAGCCAGAGCGAGCATCAGCAGCACGACGAGGACCACCAGCAGGGGGCCGACGAACTGCACCAGGAGGAGCGGATCGGAGAGGGTCGTCGCGCTGACGGCCGCTCCGACCAGGAGCAGCGGCCGCGCGGCCGGACGGCGCTCGCGCAGCGCGCCCAGGGCGACGGCGAGCCCGGCGAGGCCCGTGAGCACCGCGCCGTAGTAGTAGGTCGTCAGGAGGAAGGTCGTCGCCAGGGCCCCCTCGTTGTTCAGCGCGCGGCCCTCCGTCAGGCAGAGCGCCAGCAGCACGGCGATGCCGGCGAGCGCGGCGGCGGGCCGCAGCCGGCGGTGCCGGGCCGCGACGAGTCGGCGCGCGAGCATCCGGAGCACTCCGTAGAGGAGGACGACGTTGAGCACGGCGTTGACCGCGAGCGCCGCCGCGGGATCGCCGCCGGTCAGCAGCCACGCGGCCCCGAAGACGGGGAGCTCGGGGAAGAGGAAGAGCTGGCTCGTCATCACCCAGGCCGCGGGGCGGCCCTCGGCGAAGGACTGCAGGATCAGCGGCAGCGCCAGCGAGTCGCCGTCGCGGAAGAGCAGCGGCCGCCACGGCGTGCCGACCAGGAAGCCGAGCACGAGCAGGGTCCCGCTGATGACGACGGCGAGGGCGGCGAGCTCGAGGAGGGCCCTCCGGGTCCGAGGGGATCCCGTCGGACCCGCTGTCACCGGTGCTTCCCGCCGAACCGGATGGCCAGGACGAGCAGGAGGTTCTTCAGGAGGGTGTCGCTCGGGATCTTGGAGTTGCCGACCGTGCGGTCGAGGAAGACGATCGGGATCTCCTTCACTCCGCGGGCCCGGCGCAGCGCCCGGTACTTGAGCACGATCTGGAAGCCGTAGCCGGCTGCGCGGATCGTCTCGAGGTGGAGGGTGCGCAGGAGGTCCGCGCTGAAGAGGTTGAAGCCGCCGGTCCAGTCGGTGATCTTCGAGCCGAGGAAGAGGCGCGTGTAGAGGTTGCCGCCGCCGCTCAGCAGCTTGCGGTCGAGCGTCCAGTCGGGAGTGCCCCCGCCGGCGATGTAGCGGGAGGCGACCACGAAGTCGGCGCCGCCGCGCACCTCCCGCAGGAAGGCGTCGATGTAGTCCGGGTCGTGGGAGAGGTCGGCGTCCATCTGCAGCAGGTAGTCGTAGCGGCGCTCGGCCGCGAGGAGGTGCTGGAAGGCCCAGATGTACGCCGCGCCGAGCCCCTCCTTCTTCTCGCGCGAGAGCACGAGGACCTCGAAGGTGTCGGATCCGAGCTCGGCCGCGAGCTCGCGCGCGCGGTCGGCGGTGCCGTCGGGGGAGCTGTCGTCGATGACGGCGACGGTCACGTGGAAGTCGGGGTTGCGGGACGCCGCGAGCGCGACCCGCGGCAGCGCCGTCGCGATGTTCGCGACTTCGTTGTAGGTGGGGACGACGACGGCGAGGGTGCGCATGAGGCGGGGGGATCCGTTCTTCCGGTGCACCGGCTGACCGGTGAGAGCCCTGCGAGTATAACGAGGCGGTGCTCGCGAGCCTCCGAGCGCGCCCCGCGGCCCGCCGCCGCACCGTCCGCGCACTCTCTCAGGAACATGGCACCGGCCGTTCGACCGCCCGGCGGGGGTCCGCGGTTACGATGGTCGACAGTGCACGGCGGTTCACCCCTTGTTCGCCTGCCCCGATGGACGCCCGTCGGAGCCCGACGGTCGGGCATCGACGCCAGAGGGGGACGGGAAAGAGCACCGCAGATGAAGAGACTCCTCGAATCGCAGAAGGTCCGATTCCTCATCGCGGGATGCACCAACACGGCGATCGACTTCCTCATCCTCAACACGCTCGTGCTCCTGCTCGGTCTGCCGACCCTCCTCGCCAACGTCTTCTCCGTCCTGGTCGGCATCACGATCTCGTACGCGCTGAACCACTTCTTCGTCTTCCGCCACCCGGGCAGGGTCTCGGTCGCCACGTTCGCGAAGTTCTTCCTCGTCACCGGGTTCAGCTCGCTGGTCCTGCAGTCGGCGATCATCTACGGCTTCGAGGTCTTCTTCGACACCCGCTTCGGCAACTCGATGCTCTTCCTCCCCAGCTCCGGGGAGAACGCCTTCCTCGCGATCAACATCGCGAAGGCCGTCGCCGTCCTCGTGGGACTGGTGTGGAACTTCTGCATGTACAAGTTCGTCGTCTTCCGCCGTCCGGCGCACGACGCGCTGCCCGCGATCGAGACGGTCTCCCCCGCCGCCGTGGCCGTCAGCACCGAGCCCGTCGACATCGTCCGCTGAGGGCCCCCGGCTCCCGGGCACCGCTCGAGCCGCGTGCTAGCCTCGTCGAGTTCTTCCGACGGGGCACTCCTCCCGTCGACGCCGCACCACCCGGAGGCTCTCATCGCCCGCTCGACGTTGCCCATCGCGGTCGTCGTCGTCACCCACTTCTCGGGTGAGGTCCTCCGCGCGTGCCTCGAGTCGGTGCCGGAGGCGACGGAGCACGACGTGCGCATCGTGGTGGTCGACAACCTGACCACGGACGACTCCGTCCGCAGCGTCGTCGAGCGACTGCCGCAGGTCGAGTTCCACGAGACCGGGCAGAACCTCGGCTACGGCCGGGCCGTCAACTACGCGGTCGACCGCCTCGGGCCCGAGGTCGAGTGGATCCTGGTGACCAACCCGGACACGGTCTTCCTCCCCGGCTCGATCGACGCCCTCTACGCCGCCGCGACGGCGGACGACCGGATCGGCTCGATCGGTCCCCGCATCCTCGACTCCGACGGCACGATCTACCCCTCCGCCCGCGCTCTGCCCTCGCTCGGCACGGGCGTCGGGCACGCCGTCTTCGCCCACGTCTGGCCCGGCAACCCGTGGTCGGCGACCTACCGGCGCTCGCGCGCGGTCGAGACCCTGCGCCACGGCCGGATGGAGGCGGGCTGGCTCTCCGGCGCCTGCGTGATGGTGCGCCGCACGGCCTTCGAGGAGATCGGCGGCTTCGACGACCGCTACTTCATGTACTTCGAGGACGTCCAGCTGGGCGACTCGCTCGGGCAGCGCGGGTGGACCAACGTCTACCTCGCCGACGCGGTCGTCTCGCACCTCGGCGGGCACTCCACCCGCCTGGCCTCGGCGCGGA
Organism: Rathayibacter sp. AY1B5; assembly: GCF_002932795.1. Taxonomy (NCBI): domain Bacteria; kingdom Bacillati; phylum Actinomycetota; class Actinomycetes; order Micrococcales; family Microbacteriaceae; genus Rathayibacter; species Rathayibacter sp. AY1B5. The sequence goes on along the minus strand of NZ_PSWM01000010.1, from coordinate 47,438 downwards.
TGCTCGCGGTCCACCACCGCAGCGCCTACCTCTACCTCGCGCAGAAGTACGGGGCCTGGTACCAGGCGCCGATCCGCGCGGCGGTGCGCGCCGGGCTGGGCGCCCGGGTCGCGCTGATGCGCCTGCGCTCGAAGAGCTGATCCGCCCCCGCCGGGCGGGAGCCGGGCCGCCCGTCCACCGGATCGGCGGTCAGGACGCGGAGTCGAGCTCCGCGTAGAAGGCCCGCGCTTCGTCCCAGGTCGGCAGCAGGCCCTGCGCCTCGGCCTCGGCCAGTGTCGGTGCATCGGTGTCCTTCGGCGAGAGGAGCAGCTCGCCGGCCTCCTCCGGGAAGCGCAGGCCGATCTGCTCGTCGAGCGGGTCGATCCCCTTCTCCCGCACCGGATCGAAGGTGGCGTTCACGAGGTACGAGACCACGGCGCCCTCGGTCAGCGCCACGAAGGCGTGCGCGATGCCCTCGGCGATGTAGACGGAGCGGCGGTCGACGTCGTCCAGCAGGATCGACTCCCAGCGCCCGAAGGTCGGCGACCCGACGCGCACGTCGATCACGTAGTCGAGGACCGCGCCCGAGAAGCACGAGACGTACTTGGCCTGCGACGGCGGGATCTGCGCGAAGTGGATGCCGCGGACGGTGCCGCGGCGCGAGACGGACGTGTTGCCCTGCCGGAGCGAGAGCGGGTGCCCGACCTTCTCGGCCAGGCGGTCGAAGCGGTAGAACTCGTAGAAGACCCCGCGATCGTCGGGGAACTGGCGCGGAGTCACTTCGTAGACGTCGGGGATGTCGAGCTCTCGGATCTGCACGGTGGCCAGTGTAACGACGGCGTCTCACGGGCCCGCGACGCCTCCGCGCCACGCGGTGCCGGGCCGGTGCGCCGACCGTCGACCGGCGGAGGGCTCGGGCATGATGAGGAGGTGACCTTCCTCATCACGGGCGCCTCCGGCATGCTCGGCACCGACCTGCGCGCGGCTCTCGGCTCCCGCCCCAGCACCGCCCTCGGCCGCTCCGACCTCGACGTGACCGACCTCGACGCCGTGCGCGCCGCCGTCGCGGGCCACGACGCCGTGGTGAACTGCGCCGCGTACACCCGCGTCGACGACGCCGAGACCGACGAGGAGGAGGCGCACCGCGTCAACGCCGTCGGAGCGCACAACCTCGCCCTCGCCACCGCCGAGACGGGAGCCGCACTCGTCCAGGTCTCCACCGACTACGTCTTCGACGGCTCCGCGACGACCCCCTACTCCGAGGACCACCCCCGGAACCCGATCTCGGCCTACGGCCGCACGAAGGCCGAGGGCGAGCGCCTGGTGCTCGAGGCCAACCCGGAGCGCGGCTACGTCGTCCGCACGGCCTGGCTCTACGGCGAGCACGGCGGCAACTTCGCGAAGACGATGGTGCGACTGGCGGGCGCGCACGAGACGCTGACCGTGGTCGACGATCAGCACGGCCAGCCCACCTGGACCGCCGACCTCGCCGCGCGCCTGATCGAGCTGGTCGACGCGGGCGCCCCGGCCGGCGTCTACCACGGCACCGGATCGGGCGAGACGACCTGGCTCGGCTTCGCCCGTGCCGTCTTCGCCAAGGCGGGACTGGATCCCGAGCGCCTGCGCCCGACAGACAGCGGCTCGTTCGTCCGCCCCGCTCCGCGTCCCGCCTACTCGGTCCTCGGCCACGACGGCTGGAGCCGCGCGGGCCTGCCGCCACTGCGCTCCTGGCAGGACGCCCTCGCCGCCGCGCCCCTCGAGGCGGTGACCCCGTGACCACCACCCTCCGCGTCGTCGTCGACCAGATGCTCGCCCGCGTCCCCGGCGGCATCGGCCGCTACACCGAGGAGCTCACCCGCGAGCTGATCGCGACGGCTCCGCGCGACTGCGAGGTGGAGGCGGTCGTCTCCGCCCACCCGCCCGAGAAGGAGGAGGAGCTGCGCCTGCGCCTGCCCGGCCTCGCGCGCATCCACCGGCTGCCGCTCGGGCGCCGCGAGCTCTCCCGCGCCTGGCAGTACGGGATCGCCATCCCGGCCGGCGGCGGCATGATGCACGCCCCGAGCCTCTTCGCCCCGCTGCGCAGCCACGACGGGAGCGAGGGCGAGCAGATCGCCGTCACGATCCACGACACGGTGCCCTGGACGCACCCCGAGACCCTCACCCCGCACGGCGCGAAGTGGCACCGGGCGATGGCCAAGCGGGCCCGGAAGCACGCGGACGCCGTCGTCGTCCCCACCCACGCCGTCGCGCACCAGCTCTCCCAGCTGATGGACTTCGGCGACCGGCTGCGGGTGATCGGCGGAGCCGTCGGCTCCGGCCTGGTCGTCCCGGAGGACGCCGACGAGCGCGCCGCAGCGGTGGGGCTCCCCCCGGAGTACGTGCTGAGCGTCGGCACGCTGGAGCCGCGGAAGGGCCTGGTCTCGCTGATCGCGGCCTTCGGAGGAGTGTCCGCGCCGGCGATCCCGCTGCTCCTGGTCGGCCCGACCGGGTGGGGCGACCTCGACGTGGCCTCCGTCGCCGACGAGCAGGGCCTCGACGAGACGCGCGTGCGCGCGCTGGGTGTCCTCAGCGACGCCGATCTCGCCGTCGTCCTCTCCCGAGCCACGCTCTTCGTCTACCCGAGCATCGCCGAGGGCTTCGGCCTGCCGGTGCTCGAGGCGATGCACTTCGGGGTGCCGGTGGTGCACTCCGACGACCCCGCGCTGATGGAGGTCGCCGCGGACGCCGGCGTCGCCGTCGAGCGCGGCGACGCGAAGGACTACCCCGACCGCCTCGCCCTGGCCATGAGCAGCGTGCTCGCCGACACCGGGCTGCGCGAGCGGATGTCCGTGGCCGGCCGCGACCGCTCCCGCGCCTTCAGCTGGCGCGACTCCGCCGAGCGCGTCTGGGCGCTGCACGCCGACCTCTGAGGCGTGCGGCACCCGGCCGGCTACTGCGCGGAGTCGCCCGACAGTCCGGCGCTCACCAGCGAGTGCACGACGTCGTAGTCCGGGTCCTCCGGGTCGACCGCCGGCGGGACCAGCTCGATCGGATCCACCGGCTGCGACTTCGTCTTGAGCCCCAGCTGCACGAAGTAGCCGAGCATCCCCTGCGGGACGTCCGTCTTGATGACCTGGGAACCGGCGGACGCGACGTCCTGGAACTTGGCGAGCACGTTGCCCGGCTCGAACTGGGCGAGCAGCGCCTCCTGCACCTGCCGCTGGCGCGCCATCCGGTCGTAGTCGCTCGTGGTGTAGCGCGAGCGGGCGTAGGCGAGGGCCTGCTCGCCGTTGAAGTGCCAGTGCCCGGGATCGATCCACTGGTTGACGCCCTGCATCACGCCGTCGGAGTCGGGCAGCCCGCCCAGCGGCAGCGGCTCGTCGGCCACGTAGTCGATGTCGATGCCGCCGAGCGCGTCGATCAGCTGGGCGAAGCCCTCCATGTCGATCAGCGCGTAGTACTGGATCCTCAGATCGAGGATGCCCTCGACCGCGTCGCGCATCGCCTCGATGCCCGGCTCGCTGCCGTGGTCGACGGCGTCGGGGTAGAGCTCCGGGTGCTTCAGCTCGACCTCGGTGTAGACCGAGTTGAGCTTGCAGACGTCGACGGCGCAGTTGTCGGTGTCGTAGCCGTCGGGGTAGAGCTCGTGCATCGGGCTGGTCTCGGGGAACGGGAAGTCGACGAACTCGCGCGAGACCCCGATGATCGAGGCCTTGCCGCTCGACGCGTCGATGCTGACCACCGAGATGCTGTCGGGGCGCAGACCGTCTCGGTCCTCCCCCGCGTCGCCGCCGAGGAGCATCACGTTGTAGCGGCCGTCGATCGGCTGCTCGATCGCTCCGCCGCCGAAGATCGACGACAGCGTCCCACGGGTGACGCCGAGCAGGTAGGTGCCGTAGGCGGTGGTGCCGACCGAGACCGCCATCAGCGCGATCGTCGCGAAGGCGAGCACGCCGCGCATCCGCGGGCGCACGCGGACGACGCGGATCAGGCGGAGGGTGTCGAGCGTCAGCACGGCCCAGACCACTCCGTAGACGACGAGCGCCGCCTGGAGCGCGAGCATCGAGAGGTCGAAGGTCGCGAGCGTGTAGAGGCCGGTCGGGAAGACGAAGTAGAGGAGCACCGCGACCAGGAGGGCGACCCAGAGCCCGAGGGTGAAGCCGAGCCCGAGGCGCCCGAGCCGCCGGTTCCCCGCCAGGACCTGAGCGGACCCGGGCACCAGGAGGTTGACGATCAGCAGCCACCACGCCCGCCGCGTCATGAAGGCGCGGGAGGCGACGTCCGGGTGCCGCAGCGGCAGAGCGACGGCCGTCACAGGCCCGCCACCAGGGCGTCGTTCTTCGCGGCGACCTGCACCTCGAGGTCGGCGGCGAAGGCGTCGAGCGCTGCGGAGAGGGCGTCGTCCGCCGTCGCGAGGATCTTCACCGCGAGCAGTCCGGCGTTCCGCGCTCCGCCGATGGAGACGGTGGCGACGGGGACGCCCGCCGGCATCTGCACGATCGAGAGGAGGGAGTCGAGCCCGTCCAGGCGGGCGAGCGGGACCGGCACTCCGACGACGGGGAGCGAGGTCACCGCGGCGAGCATGCCGGGGAGGTGGGCGGCTCCGCCCGCTCCGGCGATGACGACCTTCAGGCCGCGGTCGCGGGCCTCGCGGCCGTACGCGATCATCGCCTCCGGGGTGCGGTGCGCGGAGACGACGCGGACCTCGTGCGCCACGCCGAACTCGGCGAGGACGGTGGACGCCGCCTGCATGACGGACCAGTCCGAATCCGAGCCCATCACGACGCCGACGAGCGGCGCGGGCCCGTTCACGAGCGTGTCCGCGCTCACGAGAGGGCTCCGGCAGGGGTCGGGGAGGTCGGCTGGCTCGTCACGGCGACCATCGTACGGGTCAGTCCGTGAGAACGGCCGCCGCCGCGCGAGCCTCGTAGACCACGAGGTCGAGGTCGTCGCCGGTGGCGTTCACGTGCCCGACCTTGCGGCCCGGTCGCGGCTCCTTGCCGTAGTTGTGCACCTTCACGCCCGGGTGATCGGCGAGCACCCGCGGGTAGCGGTCCGTCAGCGACTCCCCCACCGGGCCGCCGAGCACGTTGACCATCACCGTCCACGGGTCGCGGCACCCCGTCGCGCCGAGCGGCAGGTCGAGGACCGCGCGCAGGTGCTGCTCGAACTGCGAGGTGGTCGATCCGTCCATCGTCCAGTGGCCGCTGTTGTGCGGGCGCATGGCCAGCTCGTTGACCAGGATGCGGTCGTCCGTCGTCTCGAACAGCTCGACGGCCAGGACGCCGGTGACCCCGAGGCTGTCGGCGATCGTCTGCGCGATCTCGGCCGCGGCGGCTGCGAGCCGACCGGCTGACGCGGGGGCCGGAGCGATCACCTCGGCGCAGACGCCGTCGCGCTGCACCGACTCCACCACGGGCCAGAGGATGCTCTCGCCGGAGGGGCGCCGGGCGACGAGCTGCGCGAGCTCGCGGCGGAAGCCGACCAGCTCCTCGACCAGGAGCGAGCCGCCCCGGCCGTCCTCGGCGAGGGCGGTGAACCAGTCGTCCGCCTCGTGGGCGCCGCGCACCACGCGCACGCCCTTGCCGTCGTATCCGCCGCGCGCGGTCTTCACCACGGCGCTGCCGCCGTGCTCGGCCAGGAACTCCCCGAGCTCCTCGGCGGAGGAGACCTCGGCCCACTCGGGCACGGGCACGCCGAGCTCGGTCAGGCGGCGCCGCATCATCAGCTTGTCCTGCGCGAACAGCAGGGCGTCGGGGCCGGGGTGCACGGCGACGCCGCGGGCGACGAGCTCGCGGAGGATCGGCTGGGGAACGTGCTCGTGGTCGAACGTGACCACGTCCACGGTCTCGGCGAAGGCGAGCACGGTCGCCTCGTCTCGGTAGTCGCCGACCCGTGTCGCGGCGAGCGCCGCCGGGGCGCCCTCGCTCTCGGCGAGCACGGCGATCTCGATGCCGAGCTCCACCGCCGCGGGGATCATCATCCGAGCGAGCTGGCCGCCCCCGATCACGCCGACGCGCATGGCGCTCCTCCGTCTCCGCCCGCTGGCGCGGGGCGGCTCCATGCTACCGAGGCCCCGGCGGGCTCACGCGGGCGGCGGCCACTCCGGCTCGAGGACCGGAGCAGCGCCGATCGCCTCCCGCAGCAGGTCGGCCGTGAGCTCGGGATCCGGCAGATCGCGCAGCACGAACACCTCCGCGCCCGCCTGCAGGATCCGGACGTCGCCGCAGCGGGCGAGACGCTGGCCGAGGGAGCGCTCGACCGCGACGTCCATCCTCCGGTCGAAGACCACCTCGGCCCGCCGGACCGACGCCACGCCCCGGCGCGCGCTGAGGCCGGAGGCGGTGACGCGGTAGCGCACGCTCGCCCAGCCGGCGATCCCGGGAGCGCAGAGGAGCAGCACCAGCAGGGCGGTGCCGAGCCCGATGATCCAGCGCTGCAGGGCGAGCTCGAACTGCGCGGCGAAGTAGAAGCCCGTCCAGGTGAGCAGGAGGAGGCCGACGACCGGTGCGACCGCCCGGCGGGCGCGCGGGGTCAGCCGCGCCAGCTCGCGGTCGGCGGGGTCGGTCCGGGCCATCAGGAGCGCAGATGCGTGACGTCGCCGGCCGGGAACGAGCGCAGCGCGCCGCCCTGCTCGAGCAGGAGCGAGCCGTCCGGAGCGAGGTCGGAGGCGGTCCCCTCCTCCTGCGTGCCGTCGGGCAGCTCGAGCCGGACGCGCGTGCCGAGGGTGCCGCAGGAGGCGCGGACGGCGGCCGCCGCTCCGGAGGCCTCGGCGTCGCCCTGGGCGAGCAGCGGAGCGAGCAGGGCCTGGAACCCGGTGAGGAACGCGGCGAGCACCTCGTCGGCGCTCGTCGTCCGCGCCCCGGCGAGGGCGAGCGAGGTCGCGGTCGGGACCGGCAGCTCCGCCTCCGTCAGCAGCAGGTTCACGCCGGTGCCGACGACGACCCGCCCGTCCGGCAGGCGCTCGGCGAGGATCCCGGCGACCTTCCGGCCGTCGATCAGGACGTCGTTGGGCCACTTGACGGCGACGTCCCCGTCGACGAGGGGTGCGAGGGCGCGGGCGAGAGCCGCCCCGGCCACGAGCGGCAGCCAGCCGGAGGCCTCGGCGCCGAGGGCGGAGGCGTCGACCAGGGTGGAGGCCGCGAGCGTCCGGCCCGCGGGCGCCTGCCAGACGCGCCCCAGCCGACCGCGCCCGGCGCGCTGGTCGCCGGTGGCGACGACGGAGAGGTGCGGCCACGCGGCGGGGTCCGCGACCGCCCGCTCGCGGAGCTCGTCGTTCGTCGACCCCGCCGATTCGAGCGCGAGGACGCGGGGGGAGACGGCGGAGGAGAGCGGGAGCTGCATCCCGCCACGGTAGCGGCGGCTCCCGCGAGGCCGCTCCGAGCGCTGCTCGCGACGGCCCGCCCTTGTCCGGATCCTCCCGTCCGGAGCGGCCCTCCCTGTGCGAGTGCGACAAGAGGAGGCGTTCGCCCCGCCGGTAGGGTGAGCGGGTGACCGCGAACACCGAACGTCCCGCGCCCGATCTGTACACGACCGCGGGGAAGATCGCGGACCTCAGGAACCGCTACCACGAGGCCGTCACGGCCAGTGGCGAGGCGGCGATCGAGAAGCAGCACGCCAAGGGCAAGATGACCGCGCGCGAGCGGATCGACACCCTCCTCGACCCGGGCTCGTTCGTCGAGCTGGACGAGTTCGTCCGCCACCGCACCCACGCCTTCGGCATGGAGAAGAAGCGCCCTTACGGCGACGCCGTCGTCACCGGGACCGGCACCATCCACGGCCGCCAGGTCGCCGTGTACTCGCAGGACTTCACGATCTTCGGCGGCTCGCTCGGCGAGGTGGCCGGCGAGAAGATCATCAAGGTGATGGACCTCGCCCTGAAGACCGGCGTTCCGATCATCGGCATCCTCGACTCGGGCGGAGCGCGCATCCAGGAGGGCGTGGTCGCTCTCGGCAAGTACGGCGAGATCTTCCGCCGCAACACCGCGGCGAGCGGCGTGATCCCCCAGATCTCGATCATCTGCGGCCCGGCCGCAGGAGGCGCGGTCTACTCCCCCGCGCTGACCGACTTCGTGATCATGGTCGACAAGACCAGCCAGATGTTCGTCACCGGGCCCGACGTCATCAAGACCGTCACCGGCGAGGACGTCGGCATGGAGGAGCTCGGCGGCGCGCTGACCCACAACAAGATCTCGGGCGTCTCGCACTACCTCGCGAGCGACGAGAACGACGCGCTGGACTACGCGCGGACGCTCCTCTCCTTCCTCCCCGACAACAACCTGTCGCCGGTCCCCGTCTTCGAGACCGAGGTCGACCTCGAGACGACCGACGCGGACCGCTTCCTCGACACGGTCATCCCCGACAGCCCGAACCAGCCGTACGACATGCGCGCCGTCATCGAGCACATCGTCGACGAGGGCGACTTCCTCGAGGTGCAGCCGCTGTTCGCGCCGAACATCGTGATCGGCTTCGGCCGTGTCGAGGGCCGCTCCGTCGGCATCATCGCGAACCAGCCGAGCGCCATGGCGGGCACGCTGAACATCGAGGCGGGCGAGAAGGCGTCCCGCTTCGTCCGCTTCTGCGACGCGTTCTCGCTGCCGATCCTGACCCTGGTCGACGTCCCGGGCTACCTGCCCGGCACCGACCAGGAGTGGACCGGCGTCATCCGCCGTGGCGCGAAGCTGCTCTACGCCTACGCCGAGGCGACCGTGCCGCTGGTCACGGTCATCCTGCGCAAGGCCTACGGCGGCGCCTACATCGTGATGGGGTCCAAGCAGCTGGGCGCCGACATCAACCTCGCGTGGCCGACCGCCGAGATCGCCGTCATGGGCGGCCAGGGCGCGGTCAACATCCTCTACCGCAACGAGATCCGCAAGGCGGAGGAGGCCGGCGAGGACGTCGCGGCCGTCCGGACGCGCCTGGCGAACGAGTACACCTACAACGTCGCGAGCCCGTTCCTCGCGGCCGAGCGCGGCGAGCTCGACGGCGTGATCGAGCCCTCGGCGACCCGCGTCTCCGTCATCAAGGCGCTGCGGGCGCTGCGCACCAAGCGGGCCAACCTGCCCGCGAAGAAGCACGGCAACATCCCGCTCTGACCCGGCTCGCTCGGACGCCGCGGCAGGAGACGGGAGACCGTCCGGCCGCGGCGTTCCGCTGTGTCCGCCTCCTCATGGGGTTGAGGGGCGGAACGATCAGTCGGAGGAGCCGGGGCCGGTCCGTCGGGCAGCGGACTCCGCGGGAGTGTCGGCCTGCACGGCAGGAGCGTCCGGCTCCGCTGCCGGAGCATCCGGCTTCCCCGCCGCGGAACCGGGCCTCGCCGCCCGGGCATCCGCCTTCGCCGCAGGAGCACCCGCCTTCGCAGCCGGAGCACCCGCCTCGGCTGTCGGAGCAGTCGGCTTCGCCGCGGGCGTCTCGGACGGCTTCTCCTCCGGCTTCGCTCCGACCACCCGGGCGAAGGCCAGCGCCTGCGAAGCGGAGAGGTCGGGCAGGTAGGCGCGGCCGAGTGCGGCTCCGATCCGGGGCAGCTGCAGGGCGTCGGGGTAGGTCATCCAGAGGCCCGCGTAGCGCGGGTGGAACTTCGCCTTGAAGCGGAACAGCGACGTGAATCCGTAGGCGGGCTCGAGCGTCCGCGAGAGGAACTCCAGCAGGCGCGAGAGGACCGTCGGCTCCGGAGGCTCCTCCCCCTCCTCGACCGGTGCGGTGGCGAGCGGGGCGCCCGAGAGCGAGAGGAACTCGGCGCCCTCCTCCTTGACGCGCAGCGCCGCGGAGGCGATGAGGAACTCCATGATGCCGGGCATCGCGTCGTCGGAGCGGCGCATGAAGTCGAGGGTCCAGCCGACCACGCGGCCCTCCCTGTGCACGGGCAGCCAGCTCGTCACACCCTGCAGCACGCCGTCCGGCCCGACCGCGAGCAGGAGCGCGACGTCGGGATCGCGGACCTCGTCGATCCCGCCGAGGGTGAAGCCCATCTCGGGCAGCGCCTTCTCGGCGACCCAGCGCTCCGACAGGTCGACGATCTGGTTGGCCATGCCGAGGGAGAGCTCGGGCCAGCTGGTCCACCGCGCCTCGATGCCCAGCTTGATGCCGCGGGTGAGCGGGTAGCGCACCTTCTGCCACCGCTTGCCCGTGAGCTCGAAGGAGGAGAGCTCGATGATCGTCTCCTCGCCGACGGAGAGGCGCGACCAGCCGAGCCGGTCGAAGACGGGGAGCAGCTCGTCGTGGATGCTGTAGAACACGGGCGTCCAACTGCGCTCGTCGCAGAACCGCACGAACTCGGCCACGACGTCCTCGCGTCGCTCGGGAGCGCAGGCCGGGTCGGAGAGGGTGACCGCCACGCCGCCGATCACCCGGTAGGCGACTCCGCCGGTCCCGTCGGCCGAGATCCAGTGCGCATTGCCCTCCCAGGTCCCCTGGTGGCCGAGGCTGCCGGCGCCGTGCAGGGAGAGGAGCGCGCGGTACCGCGCCTCGTCGCCGCGGTTCCGCTGCACGTCGGCGGCTCGGAGCAGGGCGACCACGGCCACGACGACCACGAGCCAGAACACCGGGCCGACCCACTCGAAGACGATCCGCGCGACGGGCTCCCGCGGCACGGCGAGCAGTCCGGCGCCGCCGAGGAAGCTCACCGGGACGAAGCGCAGCAGCCCGTCCAGGAGGAGCCTCCCGACGCCCAGGAGCGGCTCGAAGCTCGTGCGCACACCGGCCGAGAGCGCGAGGTAGCCGCCGAGGGACACGACGAAGGCGATCGCGACGACCCGCGTCCAGAGCCTCGCGGCGGCACGGGGAGCCCGGATGCGGAAGTGCCTCCTCCCGATCACGAGCATCGCCACGACGGCCAGCGGCACCAGCACCGTCGTCGCCACCCAGAGCAGGTACTCCGCGTAGTACAGGAACTCGGGGTGCCGGGCCGCGCGCTGGAGGGAGAACACCTCCAGGATCGCGATCGCGATGTTCACCCCGACCGCCAGCAGCAGGCCCAGGCGGCGCCCGGAGCGCAGGCCGTAGGCGGCGACGAGCAGGAGGAGGAGCGGGACGAACGTGAGCAGGATCGGCCCGGGGGCGACCAGGCTCAGCTTCACGTGGTGGGCGCAGTGCCGGAGGGCGCGGCTGCACGGGTCCTCGAGGTCCGTCGTCCCCGTGAAGGCGCTCTGCAGCAGTCGGCCGAGGAACGAGAACGGACCGTAGCCCGAGTCCGAGAGGACGGCGACGAGCGGACCGATCGCGGTGACGACGACGACCGCCGCCAGAAGCCCCCGGGACTCGCGGTGCGAGCTCGGCGCCGGACGCTGCGGACGCAGCCCCGACACTCCTCGCGCGAGCACCGCGCCGAGCACGAGACCCGCACCGCCGGCGAGGAGCCGGTACGCGTCGGCGGAGTCGCCCGCGTAGAGCACGAACATCAGCACGACGGCGAAGACGGTCACCCGGAGCCGGCGGCGCCACAGAGCCCCCATGAAGGCGGTCGACGCGATGAGGGCGCCGACCGCGCCGATGAGCGGGTCGAAGGTGTGGTCGCCGACGGTGTCGCCCGCCCACCACTCGCCGGCGAGAGCGCCGATCGACTGCACGGCCGACCCGACGACGATCCCGACGGCCCCGGTCACGAGGAAGGCGAGGAGGGTGCGGGCCGAGCCGAGGCGGCGCTCCGCGGCGAGGAGCATCGGGAGCACCAGCACGACGTCCAGGAGCAGCTGCAGCGGGTCCGCCGCGATCAGGAGGGCGGTCACCGCCGTCCAGGGACGGCCGTCGAGGGTCGTCGTCGCACCCGCCGCCCACCAGGCCGTCGTCTCGGCTCCTGCGGGGGCGACGAGCGTCCCTGTGACCGCACTCGCAGCCAGGAGGACCAGGACGACCGAGACGGCCGCGGGCGACCTCCGGACCAGCAGACGCAGGGGGCGCAGCGCCGCGGCACCGCTCCTCGGGAACCACGTCGGCATGCGGGGACGCTCCTGTTCGCAACGGACGGACGACGCTCCGGCGGCATCCGGCGTCAGCATAGCCATGCCCCGCCGACCGGCGCCGTGAACGGCATGCGATAGCGTCACGGGATGACCGCCTCCGAGTCCTCACCCGCCGTCGTCATCTCCACCCCCGGCCTCGACGCCGCCGAGATCGCCGCCGTCACGGCCGTCGTCACCGCACTGACCTCGCGCACCGAGCCCGAGCCGGAGACCCCGCAGGAGCTCAGCGGAGGCTGGAACGACCGCACCGCCGCGGTCCGCAGGCCGCTCCGGCCGGCACCCGGAGCATGGCGCTCCTTCTCCGGCTGAGCGCACTCGCAGACGCAGGCCGTCGGCGGACGGGCGATCCGCGGCGTGGAACGTGAAATTTGTCCCCCGATTAGTCCCCTAAAGTGCTGACTATGCGCCTCCTGGCGGAGCGAGCACACTAGTGGACGTACGGTACTCCTCCTTCGGAAGGGGCACCGCCAATCACTCGCCGACCAGGGTAAGCAGGCGGGTGTGTTGGGGGCGAGTGAGGGTAATATTCGGGTTGTTACCCTCACTCGGGGTTTGACGGCGGGCCGGGCCCCCTCTTCGGAGGAGTGGACGGCCCGCCGCACTCCGTAAACGGGGTCTGCTGACGATGGGCTCCGGTCATGACGGGCTCCGCTCATGACCGGCTCTGGGCCTGACCGGCTCCGCTCACGATCGTGCCGCGCCGACGACCGGTCCGCGCCGAGACCCGAGCCGTGCCGAGACCTGAGCCGTGCTGAGAGTCGACTGCGTCCCGACCGCGGCGCCGTTCCGACATCCGCACGCCCTCCGCACCGGGTCGCCGTCGGTGGCCGCGCATGCCGACGGCCGCGCCGCGCTCTCTCCGCCGCTCAGACGTCCCGTCCGCCGACGCCGTCGCGCCGGATCTCGACCCAGGCGTCGACCTCGTCCCCCGTGTCATCGGAGCCGAGAGCGCCCGCGCTGCCGTCGCCCGCCGTCCGCAGGCCCACGACCGTGACCGCCGAGGCCGAGTCGGCCGACGCGGTGCGCACCACCACGCGGTCGACCTCCTCGCGGATCCCGCTCAGAGCCCGGGCGAGCTCCCCCAGCACTCGACGGCTCTCTTCCTCGGAGGTGCGGTCGAGGCCGCCGTCGTCGAGCACCGACACGGTCACGCCTCGCCGGCGCGCGTCGAGCACGAGACGCCGCACCTCGTCGTCCAGCAGCCGCCGGCCGCGGATCTCGTCGCGCACGGCCGCCTCGAGCAGGCGGCATTCTCGACGCTCCTCGTCGGTGAGGCCCGGTCCCGGCTCCGCGATGCGCAGCAGCATGTCGGAGGCGAGGGCGCGGGTCTGCTCCAGCCGGACCTCGCGCTCCGTGAGGTGCGCCTCCTCCGCCGCCCGCCACGACGCGGCCGCGCGCTCGGCCGCCTCGAGCACGCGCGCCTCCGATCCCGCGCGCCCGAGCTCGACGATGAGCAGCTGCGCGATCGCGACCCAGGCGATCCCCCCGACGACGCCGAGAGTGGCCAGAGCGGCCGGGCCGGCCCAGAACACGGTGTGCACGATCAGGAAGCCGACGCCGACCCAGGCGCAGGCCGCGCGCCGGCGGGCGCACACGATCGTCATCAGAGTGCCGACCGCGGCGATGTACCAGGTGGAGTAGCCGTTGGAGGCTCCGGGATCGAGCGAGGGCGCGACGAGCAGCGGCAGCGCGACGGCGACAGCGGTCATCCCGACCGCGACGGGCGGGGCGAGCCGGGTCGTCGCTCCGGGCCAGAGGGCGACGACGGTCGCCGCGACGTACAGCGCGACCGCGACGAGGTCGGCCGGCGTGGCCGGGGAGATGCGGAAGGAGAAGAAGGCGAGCACCACGTGGTAGAGCGAGAAGCCGGCGCCGAGCACCTGGAGCAGGGGGCGTGGATAGGCGATCATCGCGCTGCTCCCCCGTCCGCCCGCCAGGAGAGGACGACACGGGTGCCCTCGCCCGGAGTCGAGTCGACCCGCGCCGATCCCCGAGCGTTGTGCACCCGCTCGAGGATGGAGAGCCGGATGCCCAGCCGCTCGCGGGGGACGTCGGCGAGCCGGAAGCCGCGGCCGTCGTCCTCCACCACGACCTCCACCGCGCCGTCGCCCATCAGCCCGTGCACGGCGCGGTGGACGCTGCCGCTCGGACCCGCGTGCTGGACGCTGTTGGCGAGCGCCTGCCAGACCGCGCCGAGCAGCGCCTCGGCCACTGGACGCGGCAGCGTCGTCGCGCGGGGGTCCACTCCGTCGGCCGTCGCGACCGCGATCTCGGTCCCGAAGGTCGACGCCGCGTGACCGAGCTGACGCTGCAGGAGCTCGAGCGGGACCAGCCCCTCGGGCGGCTCCGGCTCGTGGTCGGGCAGCAGCACGGCGAGGGTGCGCTGCGCCATCGAGGAGACCAGCGCGCGCTCGGCCGGCGTCTCGGCGGAGGCGGCGGAGAGCAGCGTCGCGAGCACGTTGTCGTGCACCAGGGCGTCGACCTCGACCCGCTCCATCTCGCCGGCGTGCTGGCGCATCGCCGCCTCGTACTGCTCCATGGCCGTGGTCTGCGCGCGGTCGATCTGGTCGGCCGACTGCCGGAGCACGGTGATCAGCACCAGCATCACGAAGCCGACGATGCCCACGTAGGCGGCGTCGAGGATCGCGCGGGTCGGCTCCGCCCCGCCGCCGGAGGGGAGGACGCGCAGCAGGCCGAACAGCACGGTCGTCACCGACACGTACGCGATCGCGATCCGGAGCGGAGCCGCGATCGTGCAGAAGGCGGTCCCGATGGTCAGCAGATACCAGATCCACGGGGTCTCGCGGTCCGCGCCTCCACTGGCGACGGCGGCCGGCCAGGTCAGGAGCGCGACGAGGACGCCGACCGCGACCAGGACCGCCGTGATCCGCGTGCCCCGCCGCAGCACGGCGGTGACCACGGCGGCGGTGAGCGATCCGAAGACCAGCACCAGCACCGGCCAGGCCACCTCGGGGCGCAGCAGGGGCAGCTGGGCGAGGATCGGCGGAACGGTCTGCACGCCGAAGCCGAAGCCGAAGAACGACACGACCGTGCTGATGATCCTGTCGATCCGCTCGCGCCCGGCGTTGCGGCGGGCGATCGGCGCCTCAGCGCCCGCCATCGCCGTCGTCCGGGTCGATGCCCGGGAGGATGCCGTCCTCCACCGCGCGCCGCAGCAGATCGACCTTCGTCGGGGCGGGACGGCCGATCTCGACGTACTTGTCGCGGATCCGGTCGAGGTACTCCTTCGCCGTCGACACGGAGATCTGCAGCCGCTCGGCCACCAGCTTCAGCGGCAGCCCCGAGGCGTACAGATGCAGGACGTCGCGCTCGCGACGGCCGAGCACGGCCCGGGCGAAGTCGTCGTCGGCGTCGATCGCCGAGGCCCACTCCAGATTGTTGAGGACCTCGCCGCGGGCGACGGTGCGGATGGCGGCGACGACCGTCGACATGGGCGAGGACTTCGGGATGACGCCGGCGGCCCCCGCGGCGAGCGCCTCCCGCACGGCCACGACGCGGTCGGCGATGCTGTGGACGAGGACTGCGGAGCCGCGCACCTGCCCCCACTTGACGTTGCTGGTGATGCTCGAGCCGTCGTTCAGGGACAGGTCGAGGACGAGCACCTCGATCTCGGCGCCGCCGATCGTGCTCTCGAGGGCCTGGACGGTCTCGGCGGCGGCGACCACCTGCATCCCCGCGCTCTCGACGGCGGCGGCCACGCCCAGGCGCACCGACTCGTGGTCGTCCACGATCGCCACGCGCACGCGCGGGGCCTCGGCTGCGGCGACGTCGGCGTGGGGCTCCATCCCGCCCATGGTACGCAGGCGCGAGCCCGCGGTCAGTCCTCTCGCCGGACCAGTCGCGCAACGGCCTCCACGTGGGAGGTGTGCGGGAAGAGGTCGAAGCCCTCGAGGCGCTCCAGCTCGTAGCCGGCCCCGGTCAGAGCGCCCACGTCGCGGGCGAGTGCGACCGGGTCGCAGGCGACGTAGACGAGCTGCGCCGGCCGCAGGTCCGCCAGAGCGTCGGTGACCGCTCGGCCGGCACCCGAGCGGGGCGGGTCGAGGACCACGGTCGCGGCGCGCCACCGCGCCCGCTCGCGCGCATCGGCCTGGGCGACGACGTCGCGGAGGTAGCGGTCGACGCGGGCGGTCACCGCGCGGGCGCCGACCTGGTCGGCCAGGTTCTCGAGCGCGTGCTCGGTGGCGCGGGAGTCGCTCTCGACGCTGGTCACGCGCACTCCGGCGCCGAGGCGGTCGGCCAGCGCAGCGGCGAGCAGGCCCACCCCGCCGTAGAGGTCGTGGTTGGCGGCCGACGGGTCCGCCGCATCCGCGTCGACGGCGGCCTGCACGGCCTCGAAGAGCGCGGCGGCAGCGCCGCGGTGCACCTGCCAGAAGCCGGTGCGGTCGACGCGGAAGGTGCGGTCGGCGACGAACTCGCTCACGACCGTGCGGTCGCGGCGGGCGCGCTTGTCGGAGGGCTCGTGCACGAGCACCGCGGCCCCCTCGGACCCGGCCGCGTCGACGAGGTCGACCACCGAGCCGGGAGCGAGGCGCTCGCCCAGCGGTGCGGCCAGGGAGGAGTCGGCCGTCGCGAGGGGCAGCGACTCCACGGTGACGACGTGGTGGCTGCGCGCCGCGTAGGGGCCGACCCGTCCGTCGTCGTCGACGTGGAGGCGGTTGCGCGTGCGCCAGCCGAGGCCGCCGGACGCGTCGTCCCCGCCGATCGGCGAGACCTCCACCTCGACCTCGCGACGGGCGAAGCGGGAGAAGGAGTCGACGAGCACGAGGCGCTTCAGCTCGCGCTGGTAGGCGAGGTCGGCGTGGCCGAGCTCGGCGCCGCCGACGCGCTCCTCCGGGCGGCGGTCGAGAGCGGCCTCGGGCCAGACGTGCTTCACCCGGTGCTCGGACGCGTCGAGCACCTCGAGCGCCTCGGCGCGCCAGAAGCTGTCGTGCCGGACCTCGCTGATCCGCGCCCGCACGCGCTCGCCGGGGAGGACGTCCGGGACGAAGACGACGCGGCCCTCGTGCCGGGCGACGAACACGCCGCCGTGGGCGACATTGCTAATGTCGAGCTCGATCTCGGTCCCGAGTGCGTCGTCGGCCCCGTCGGGGCGGGCGGATGCTCGGGGCGGGGTCTGTGCCATCCGTCGAGCATCCCACAGCGTGGGCCCGGCCGCAGGGAGCCCTCGTGCGCCTCTACCTCGCCTCCACCTCCCCTGCGCGCCTCGCGCTGCTGCGGGCCTCCGGGATCGAGCCCGTCGTCGTCCCCTCCGACGTGGACGAGCCCGCGGCCGTCGCCCGGGCCGAGCAGGAGCAGGGCGCGGCGCTCGACGCGGACGCCACCGTCTCGCTGCTGTCCCGCGCCAAGGCGCACGCCGTCCTGCGCCCGGAGATCGACGGTCTGGTGCTCGGCGGCGACTCCGCGTTCGTCCTCGACGGCGTCGTCCACGGCAAGCCGCACGAGCCGGAGCGGGCCCGGGAGCGCTGGCGCGCCCAGCGCGGACGCACCGGCCGCCTCCACTCCGGCCACTGGCTCGTCGACCACCGCGGCGGGAGGATCGTCGCCGAGGCCGGAGCGGTCACCTCCGCCGCCGTCACCTTCGCCGACGACATCGACGACGCCGAGATCGACGCCTACGTCGCCACCGGCGAGCCCCTCGAGGTGGCCGGGGCCTTCACCATCGACGGCCGCGGCGCCGGCTTCATCACCGCGATCGAGGGCGACCCCTCGACGGTGATCGGCATGTCGGTGCCGACCCTCCGCGCTCTGGTGCGGAGCCTCGGCGTCGACTGGACCGCGCTCTGGAACCGCTGAGGCCCGTCCCGCCCTTGTGAGGAACCGACGAAGGCCCTCCGCTTCTTTGTGGTGAGCCGCGCCGGACCGGGTGGAGCCGCCCCCTAGGGTTGGGGACCATGCCGAAGATTACGAAGGTGCTCGTCGCCAACCGGGGCGAGATCGCCGTCCGAGTCATCCGCGCCGCCCGCGACAGCGGGATCGCCTCCGTGGCCGTCTACGCCGACCAGGACCGCGACGCCGTGCACAGCCGCCTCGCCGACGAGGCCTACGCCCTCGGCGGGACGACCAGCGCCGAGACCTACCTCGTCATCGACAAGCTGCTCTCGGTGGCGCGCCGCTCCGGTGCCGACGCCGTGCACCCCGGCTACGGGTTCCTCGCCGAGAACGCCGACTTCGCCCGCGCCGTCATCGACGCCGGCCTGATCTGGATCGGCCCCGGCCCCGAGGCCATCGAGCGCCTCGGCGACAAGGTCTCGGCCCGCCACGTCGCCGAGAAGGTCGGCGCCCCGCTCGCCCCGGGAACCCTGAACCCCGTCTCCGGCGCCGCCGAGGTGCTCGAGTTCGTGGACCAGTACGGCCTCCCCGTCGCGATCAAGGCGGCCTTCGGCGGCGGCGGTCGCGGCCTCAAGGTCGCCCGCGAGCGCGACGAGGTCGAGGAGCTGTTCGCCTCCGCCACGCGCGAGGCCGTCGCCGCCTTCGGCCGCGGCGAGTGCTTCGTCGAGAAGTACCTCGATCAGCCGCGCCACGTCGAGACCCAGTGCCTGGCCGACGCGCACGGCACCGTCGTCGTCGTCTCCACCCGCGACTGCTCCCTCCAGCGCCGCCACCAGAAGCTCGTCGAGGAGGCGCCCGCGCCGTTCCTGACCGAGGCGCAGAACACCGAGCTCTACCGCGCCTCGAAGGCGATCCTGCAGGAGGTCGGCTACCTCGGCGCCGGGACCTGCGAGTTCCTGATCGGCAAGGACGGCACGGTGTCCTTCCTCGAGGTGAACACCCGCCTCCAGGTCGAGCACCCCGTGTCGGAGGAGATCACCGGCATCGACCTCGTCCGCGAGCAGTTCCGCCTCGCCGAGGGCGGCGTGCTCGACTACGACGACCCGGCGCCCCGCGGCCACTCCTTCGAGTTCCGCATCAACGGCGAGGACGCGGGCCGCGGCTTCCTCCCCGCCCCGGGCCCGGTGCACGTCTTCAAGGCCCCCGGCGGACCGGGCGTCCGCGTCGACTCCGGCGTCGTCGCCGGCGACGTGATCTCCGGCTCCTTCGACTCGCTCCTCGCGAAGCTGATCGTCACCGGCGACAGCCGCGAGCAGGCGCTGGAGCGCTCGCGGCGCGCCCTCGCCGAGTTCGAGGTCACCGGCCTGCCGACCGTCCTCCCCTTCCACCGCGCGATCGTCGAGGACCCGGCCTTCGCCCCCGAGGGCGGAGCGCCCTTCACGATCTACACCCGCTGGATCGAGACCGAGTTCGAGAACACGATCCCGGCCTGGAGCGGCGAGCCCGGAGCGACCGACGAGCCGGCGGACCGCCGGAACGTGGTCGTCGAGGTCGACGGGCGCCGCGTCGAGGTCACGCTCCCCGCCGACCTGGCCGGCTCGGGACCCGCCCGCGGGGCCGCTGCGGCCTCCCCGAAGCGCCGCGGCTCCTCCTCCGTCAGCACCGTCACGGGCGACTCCGTCGCCTCGCCCATGCAGGCGACCATCGTCAAGGTCGCCGTCGCCGAGGGCGACACGGTCGTCACCGGCGACCTGGTCGTCGTCCTCGAGGCGATGAAGATGGAGCAGCCGCTCACCGCCCACAAGGACGGCGTCGTGAAGGGCCTCGACGCGGCGGCCGGCGCGACCGTCCCCGCCGGTCACGTCCTCCTCCAGATCGTCTGAGCGCGCGGCGGCACCGAGGGAACCGCGGGCCGTCGAGGGAACCCGCTGGCCGCGGTTCCCTCGACGGTCCGGGGTTCCCTCGGTCGGGGGGCGGGCGTCAGGTGACGATGTGCATGGCGCGCGCGGCGTCCGAGATCGAGCCGGTGAGGCTCGGGTAGACGGTGAAGGCCCGCGCGACCTGGTCGACGGTCAGGCGGTGCTCCACAGCGAGGGCGAGCGGGAAGATCAGCTCGCTCGCCTTCGGAGCGACGATGACGCCTCCGATGACGGTGCCGGAGCCCGTGCGCGCGAACAGCTTCACGAAGCCGTCGCGGATGCCCATCATCTTCGCCCGCGGGTTCGCGGCGAGCGGGAGCTTGTAGATCTCGCCCTGCGCGATCCCCTCCTCGATCTCGCGCTGGCTCCAGCCGACGGTCGCGATCTCGGGCTGGGTGAAGATGTTGGCCGCGACATTGCGCACCTCGGTCGGGTTCACGGCGTCCCCCATGGCGTGGAACACGCCGGTGCGGCCCTGCATGGCGGCGACGGAGGCGAGCGGGAGGAACGTGGTGCAGTCCCCGGCCGCGTAGATCGAGGGGACGCTGGTGCGGGCGACGCGGTTGACGCGGATGTGCCCCGACTCCGTCAGCTGCACTCCCGCGTCCTCGAGGCCGATGCCCGCCGTGTTCGGCACGGAGCCGACGGCCATGAGGCAGTGCGAGCCCTCGACGACGCGTCCGTCCGAGAGCACGGCCTGCACGCCCTTCTCGGTCCGCTCGACGCGGTCGGCGCGCGACTTCGAGAGCACGACCATGCCGTTGCGCTTGAAGACGTTCTCGATCACGGCGGCCGCGTCGGCGTCCTCGCCGGGCAGCACCTGGTCGCGGGAGGAGATGAGGGTCACGCGGGCGCCGAGCGCGCGGTAGGCGGAGGCGAACTCCGCGCCGGTCACGCCGGAGCCGACCACGATCAGGTGCTCGGGGACGGACTTGAGGTTGTAGAGCTGGGTCCAGCTGAGGATGCGCTCGCCGTCGGGCGCAGCGGTCGGCAGCACGCGCGGGCTGGCGCCCACCGAGACCACGATCGTGTCCGCCTCGATGCGGTCGAAGTCCATGCCCTCGCCGCCGGCGGCCGTCGAGACGATCAGGGCGTTCGACCCGTCCAGGCGCCCGTCCCCCTGGACGATCCGCACGCCGTGGTGCACCAGGTTCGCGCGCATGTCCTCGGACTGCTGGCGCGCGAGGCCGAGCAGGCGCTTGTTCACCGTCGCCAGGTTGACCGCCACGTCCGGGCGTACCGGCTTGTTCTGCTCCGAGCGGGTGAAGAACTGCACGCCCAGGTCGGCGGCCTCGCCGATGGCGTTGGTGGCCTCCGCCGTCGCGATGAGCGACTTCGACGGGACGACGTCGGTGATGACGGCCGAGCCGCCCACTCCGACCCGCTCGACCAGGGTGACCTCGGCGCCGAGCTGCGCTCCCGCGATGGCGGCTTCGTAGCCGCCCGGCCCCCCTCCGAGTACAGCGATCCTCTGCGCGCGCTCGAACTCGTAAGCCATGCTTCCCATTGTCCTCTCTCACTGAGTGTTCGCCCAATCGCGGGGTGTCGGATCGGCTGCGGGAGCCGTCCTCCGCGGCCGCGCAGCCCGTCGGTAGGGTGGGAGGATGTCCGACCAGACCCTGCACCCGCTCGACGCCCCCGACGCCGATCCCTTCGAGATCGCGGCCCGCGCGGCCGCTCAGATCGCGGAGGCGACCGGGGTCGAGAAGCACGACATCGCCCTCACTCTCGGCAGCGGCTGGGGCAGGGCCGCCGACGCGATCGGCGAGACGACCGCGACCGTGGAGGCCACCGAGATCCTCGGCTTCTCCAAGCCGGCCGTGCACGGGCACGGCGGCACCCTGCGCTCCGTGCTGCTCCCCACCGGCAAGCGCGCGCTGATCATCGGAGCCCGCACCCACTACTACGAGGGCTACGGCGTGCGCCGCGTCGCGCACAGCGTCCGGACCGCCGCCGCGACGGGCGCGACGGTGATGATCCTCACCAACGGAGCGGGCGGCATCAAGGAGCACTGGACCCCCGGCACCCCCGTGCTGATCAGCGACCACATCAACCTCACGGCCGACTCGCCGCTGGAGGGCGCGACCTTCGTCGACCTCACCGACCTCTACTCCTCGCGCCTGCGCGACCTCGCGCGGCAGACCCGTCCTGAGCTGGACGAGGGAGTGTACGTGCAGTTCCGCGGCCCGCACTACGAGAGCCCGGCCGAGGTGCAGATGGCGAGGATCATCGGCGGCCACATCGTCGGCATGTCGACCGCGCTCGAGGCCATCGCCGCGCGCGAGGCGGGCATGGAGGTGCTGGGCATGTCGCTCATCACCAACCTCGCCGCCGGCATCCAGAAGACCCCCCTCAGCCATGAGGAGGTGCTCCAGGCCGGCCGCGACGCCGAGGACGACCTCGCCCGCCTGCTCGCCGGCATCACGGGGACTCTGTGAGCGCCGACGTCCGGGAGCTCGCCGAGGACTGGCTCGCCCAGGACCCCGACCCGGAGACGCGCGAGGAGCTGGTCGGCCTGCTGACCGCCTCCGACTCGGGCGACGCCTCCGCCCGCGCCGAGCTCGAGGACCGCTTCGGCGCCCGCCTGGCCTTCGGCACCGCGGGTCTGCGCGGCGCCATCGCGGCGGGATCCAATCGGATGAACCGCGTGCTGGTCTCGCAGGCCGCCGTCGGCCTCGCCGACTTCCTGCTGGAGCAGGGCGTCCAGCGGCCCGTGGTCGTGATCGGCTACGACGGCCGGAAGAACTCGCGCGTCTTCGCCGAGGACTCCGCCGCGCTGATGGCGGGCGCCGGCGTGGACGCCGTGCTGCTCCCCCGACTCCTGCCCACCCCCGTGCTGGCCTTCGCCGTGCGCCACCTCGGCGCCGACGCCGGCGTGATGGTCACGGCGAGCCACAACCCGCCGCAGGACAACGGCTACAAGGTCTACCTCGGCGGCGCCGACGAGGGCTCGCAGATCGTGCCGCCGGTCGACTCCGAGATCGCCGAGCGGATCCTCGCGGTCGCGCGGGACCGGCGCGTCCCGGAGCTGCCGCGCGGCGAGTACCGGCTCGCGGACGAGTCCGTGGTGGCCGCCTACATCGAGGCGACGGCCGCCGTCGGCCGCCAGTCCGCTCCGCTGCGCGTCGTCTACACGGCGATGCACGGGGTCGGCTGGGAGACGGCGCACCGGGTGCTCTCCGCGGCAGGGTTCGACGAGCCGGCCGTGGTGGTCGAGCAGATCGAGCCCGACTCGGCGTTCCCCACGGTCGCGTTCCCGAACCCGGAGGAGGCGGGCGCCCTCGACCTCGCATTCGCGACCGCGCGCTCCGGTCGCGCGCAGCTGATCGTGGCGAACGACCCGGACGCCGACCGCTTCGCCGCCGCCGTGCCCGACGCCTCCGCCCCGGAGGGCTTCCGGCGCCTCACCGGCAACGAGGTCGGCGCGCTGCTCGGCTGGCGCGCCGCTGAGCAGGCCCGCCGCGAGGGCCGCGTCGGAGGAGCGCTCGCCTGCTCGATCGTGTCCTCCCCCGCCCTCGGCGCCGTGGCCGCCGAGTACGGCCTCGACTTCGCCGAGACCCTCACGGGCTTCAAGTGGATCTCGCGGGTCCCCGACCTCGTCTTCGGCTACGAGGAGGCGCTCGGCTACCTGGTGAACCCCGGGACGGTCCGCGACAAGGACGGCGTCTCCGCCGCGGTCGCCTTCCTCTCCCTCGCGAGCGCGCTCGCCGCCGAGGAGCGCACGATCGACGACGAGCTGGAGTCGTTCGCGGAACGGTTCGGGCTCTTCGGATCGGAGCAGATCTCGCTCCGCGTCACCGACCTCTCCGAGATCGGCCGGATCATGGCCGGACTCCGCGCGACGCCTCCCACCGCGATCGGCGGGCTCGCCGTCGAGCGGAGCGAGGACCTGCTCGCCGAGGGCGGCGCGCTGCCCCCGACCGACGCGCTCCGCTTCTCCCTCGACGGAGCCCGCCTCATCGCCCGCCCGAGCGGCACGGAGCCGAAGGTCAAGCTCTACCTCGACGCCTGGTCGCACGACGCCGTCGCCGACGCCCGCCGGTCGGCCGTCTCGTCCCGCCTCGCCGCCCTGCGCACCGGCGCCGCGGAGCTCCTCGCGTAGGTCCCCCTCCGGTCAGCGGGGCGCGCGGACACCGATCCGCTCGCCCCGCTTCCAGAGCCACTCCACCGGGCCGAGCTCGAACCGGCGCAGCCACTGGTGCGCCGCGAGCACGACGGCCGCCGCGATGAGCAGGAACGCTCCCACGGTCACCGGGACGCGCCACTGCGCGGCCGTCACCGCCAGCCCGAGTCCCCAGCCGTAGAAGAGAGAGCCGCCGAGCAGGTTCTGCAGGAGGTAGGCGCTCAGGGCGACCCGGCCGACCTCCCGTGCCCGACGTGCCGCCCAGCCCTCGGCGCCCCGGCGGAGGCAGACCTCGGCGAGAGCCGCGAGCAGGCCGAGACCGACCAGGGGCGCGACGAGGTAGCGCTCGGCGAGCAGACCGGCGGCGCTCCCCCAAACGCCCAGCGCGAGGTCGACGGGGACGGCGAGGGCGCCGAGGACCAGCAGACGGCGGCGGAGCGGCGCGCCCTCGGTGGCGAGGACCCCCGCCCGGTGGAGGCGCGCGCCGAGGAGGAACATCGCGAGGCTGAGGAGCCCGATGAGCACCGGCTCCGCACGGAAGACGCCCGCGTTCTGCAGCCGGAAGAGGGCGAGGCCGAGGAACGACGCGTCCGCGTAGGGGCTCCGGCCGGTCGGCCCCTGTCCGGCACCGTCCGCGCTCGCCGCCACGAGCGCCACGAGCGCCGAGATCAGGACGACGTGCAGAGCGCCGCAGACGAGGATCACGCGGCGCTGCGTCGTCGGCCGGGTGAGCAGCAGCCAGGCGACGACCGCTCCGGTGACGGCGTACCCCATGAGGACGTCGAACTCCGCGATCAGCACGTAGTTGACCGCGCCGTCCAGGAGGAGGAGCGTCGCGCGCCAGAGGTAGCGGCCCGGCCAGCGCGTCCTTCGCCGGACCGCGGAGGCGTGCTGGATCGCGAGGCCCATCCCGAAGGCGAGGGAGAGGAGGGCGAGGAACTTGCCCTGCGCCAGCGCCATCAGCAGGAGCTGCGCGGTCCCGGCGGAGTCGGAGGTCTCCGGCGTCACCGGGGCGGAGAGCAGTCCGAGCATCCCCCAGGGGTGGGAGAAGATCCAGATGTTCGTGCCGAGGGTCCCGATGATCGCGACACCGCGGACGACGTCCAGGGTCGCGGTGCGGCGGCCGGCTCCGGCAGGGGTTGGCAATACGGTCGTATTGGTCATGTCCGAGAGCGTAGCCTGCTCGAGCAGTCGAACGAGAGGGACACCATGCCGGATC
Organism: Rathayibacter sp. AY1B5; assembly: GCF_002932795.1. Classification (NCBI taxonomy): domain Bacteria; kingdom Bacillati; phylum Actinomycetota; class Actinomycetes; order Micrococcales; family Microbacteriaceae; genus Rathayibacter; species Rathayibacter sp. AY1B5. The sequence goes on along the minus strand of NZ_PSWM01000010.1, from coordinate 22,472 downwards.
GGCGCGAGAGCAGGAGCGACATCCTCTCGGCGGTCGTCGCCGTCCTCTCGACCCGAGGGGCGGAGCACCTCAGCATCCGCACCGTCGCGGCCGAGGCCGGGGTCTCGGTGGGGGCCGTCCAGCACCACTTCCCGACGAAGCAGGCACTGCTGTCCGGGGCGATGGCCCGGGTCGAGGAGCGCTTCCGCGAGCGGATGCGGAGCCGCCTGGACGCCGAGCCGTCGGCCGAGGTGCGGCTGCGCGTCTTCTGCGACGAGATCGCCTGCGTCGCGGACGAGGACGTCCCCGACGCGATCGTGTGGACCGCCTTCGCGTCCCGCGCCGGTACCGATCCCGAGATCCGCGCGATCCACACCGCCGGCTGGTCGCGCACGCCGCCTCGTCGTCGCCGCCCTCGAGCAGCTCGCCGCCCGCTGACCTCCCGCGAGGTCCGAGCAGCCGTCCGCCCTGGAGCCGGGTCTCGCTGCCCCGCTCCGCGGCCACTCGACCAGCAGGAGGAGGGAGCGCCCTCTCACCGCAAGGTGGAGGGCGCGTCCGAGGATCGCGTGCCAGCGATTCGAGGCAGCCCGACGGAACCCGCTCTGCGGAACGCACCCCGTCGGGAGGCCGACCGCGCTGAGCCGCGCAGGGAGCGGCTCAGAGACGAGCTCAGCCGAGCGCCCGCTCGATCTTCTCCGTGATCTCGTTCTGATCGAGGTAGTTGTCGATGACGACGACCTCGGCGAAGGTGCGGCCGATGCGGTCGACGAGCTCGCCGGAGGTGAGGATGACCTGCGCGTCGGCGGCGAGCGCGTCGACGGAGGCCAGGTCGGAGGCGATCACGTCGGCCTCGAGGTCGAGGGTCTCGAGGGCGCGCTCGGCGCCGAGCTTGAGGATGGCGGAGGTGCCGATTCCGGCGCCGCAGAGGGTGATGATCTTCATGCGCTTCTTCCGTGGTGCGGGTGGTGCGGGGTGCTGTCGGTGAGGACGGCGTTGATGCTGCGGACGGTGCGGGCGGCGGCGAGGGCGCCCACCGCGTCCGGGCGGCTGAGCACGTCGGCGAGCCCGGAGACGAAGCCGACGTGTCCGTGCGCCTGGGTGGCGGCGATCCCGATGACGACCGAGACCGGGTCGTTGGTGCTGTGCCCGAAGGCGACGGGCTCGGCCAGCGTGACGACGGAGAGGCCGTCGGCCAGGACGTCGTTGCCGGGCCGGGCGTGCGCGAGGGCGAGCCCGGGTGCGATGACGATGTACGGCCCGAGCACGTCGACCTGCTCGACCATGCGCCGGGAGTAGGCGGCGTCGACCGCGCCCGTCCGCTCGAGCGCGCGGCCCGCCTCGAGGACGGCCTCCCGCCACGATCCGGCGGAGTGGCGGAGGGCCACCGCCTCCTCGGGGAGTGCGTCGAGCGGCACCGTCAGGCCGCCTCGAAGCCGGCGCTGATCGTCTCGACGAGCTCGCGGCGCTCGTCGAGCGGCAGGAAGGCGGCGTGGGCCGCGTTCAGCTGGAAGGCCTCGAAGTCGTCGAGGTCGTACCCGAACGCGTCGGACAGGAGGGCGAGCTCACGGCTGAGGGTCGTCGCGCTCATCAGGCGGTTGTCGGTGTTCACCGTGACGCGGAAGCCCAGCTGGTAGAGCAGGTCGAAGGGGTGGTCGGCGAGCTCGGCGCCCCACGCCGCGACGGCGCCGGTCTGCAGGTTGGAGGAGGGGCTGAGCTCGAGGGCGATCTCGCGGTCCTTCACCCACTCCGAGAGCTCGCCGAGGGTCACGTAGCTCGCGTCGTCGTCCTGACGCTCGATGCGGATGTCCTCCGCGATCCGGACGCCGTGGCCCAGGCGCAGGGCGCGTCCGTCGAGCAGGGCCGAGCGGATGCTGTCGAGGCCGTCCGCCTCCCCCGCGTGGACCGTGGTCGGGAAGTGCGCCGCCGCCAGCAGCTCGAAGGCGGCACGGTGCCGCGAGGCGGGGAAGCCCGCCTCGGCTCCGGCGATGTCGAAGCCGATCGCACCGCGCTCGCGGTGGCGCAGCGCCAGCTCGGCGACCTCGAGCGAGCGGTCGGCGTGCCGCATCGCGATGATCAGCTGGCCGACGCGGAGGCGGTGGCCCTGCGCCGCCGCCTCCTGCACGCCCTGCTGGAGCCCCTCCTGGACCGCCTCGACGGCCGCGTCGAGGGAGAGCCCGGCGCGCTGGTGCTGCTCCGGCGCCCAGCGCACCTCGCCGTGCACCACTCCGTCGGCGGCGAGGTCGAGCACGAACTCGCGGGCCACGCGCTCGAGCGCCGGCGCGGTCTGCATCACGGCGACCGTCGTCTCGAAGGTGGCGATGTAGTCGGTGAGGGAGCCGGAGTCGGCCGTGGCGCGGAACCACTCGGCGAGCGCGTCCGGCTCCTCGGCCGGAAGCGGCACGCCCGTCTCGCGGGCGATCTCGAGGACCGTCCCGGGCCGCAGTCCTCCGTCGAGGTGGTCGTGCAGCGACACCTTGGGGAGCTCGTCGATGAGGACGCCCTCGCCCGGCAGGAGGTACTCCTCGGTCTGATCGGTCACGGTGCTCCTCGCAGGTCGGCGGTGGTTCGCCGACCACCCTAGAGGGTCGGCGGGAGCGGCTCGCCGGGCGGCGCGGAGCTAGGAGACGCGCTCCGCCACGAGGGGGCCGCCGTCGAGCACCTCGTCGCCGTCGTCGCCGATCCGGTACGCGTCGTCGAGCGCCTCCAGCGCCCGGGCGAAGCGCTCGGGCTCGTCGGCCGAGAGGGTGAGCAGGGGCCGGCCCGCACGGACGCGGTCGCCCGGCTTCGCGTGCAGGTCGATCCCCGCCGCGTGCTGCACCGCGTCGGACTGGCGGGCGCGTCCGGCGCCCAGGCGCCAGGCGGCGATGCCGAAGGGCAGCGCCTGCTGCTCCACCAGCACGCCGTCGCGCTCGGCGAGCACGACGTGGGTCTCGCGGGCCTCGGGGAGGGCGGCGTCCGGGTCCCCTCCCTGCGCGCGGATGACCGCGCGCCAGGTGTCCATGGCGGCGCCGCCGTCGAGGGCGCGCTCGACGTCCGCGTCCGGCCGCCCGGCGAGGGCCAGCATCTCGCGGGCCAGAGCCAGCGTCAGCTCCCGGACGTCGGAGGGGCCGCCGCCGGCGAGCACCTCGACCGACTCCCGCACCTCGTTCGCGTTGCCGACGGTCAGCCCGAGCGGCACGTTCATGTTGGTCAGCAGCGCGGTGGTCCGCACCCCCGCGTCGTTGCCGAGGTCGACCATGGCCCGGGCGAGCTCCCGCGAGCGCTCGATGTCGACCATGAACGCCCCGGAGCCGAACTTCACGTCGAGCACCAGGGCGTCTGTGCCCTCGGCGATCTTCTTCGACATGATCGAGGACGCGATCAGCGGGATCGCCTCGACGGTCCCGGTGATGTCGCGGAGCGCGTAGAGCTTCTTGTCGGCGGGGGCCAGGCCCGAGCCCGCGGCGCAGATCACGCCGCCGACCGTCCGCAGCTGCTCCAGCATCTCCTCGTTGCCGAGGTCGGCCCGCCAGCCCGGGATCGACTCCAGCTTGTCGAGCGTTCCGCCCGTGTGGCCGAGCCCGCGTCCGGAGAGCTGGGGCACCGCCACGCCGAAGGAGGCGACCAGCGGCATCAGCGGCAGCGTGATCTTGTCGCCGACCCCGCCGGTGGAGTGCTTGTCGACCGTGCGCTTGCCGAGTCCGTCGAACCGCATGCGCTCGCCGCTGGCGATCATCGCCAGGGTGAGGTCGCGGATCTCGTCGCGCTCCATCCCGTTCAGCAGGACCGCCATCGCGAAGGCCGCCATCTGCTCGTCGGCGACGTAGCCGCGGGTGTAGGCGTCGATCAGCCAGTCGATCTGCGCGGTCGAGAGCGTGCCGCGGTCGCGCTTGGTGCGGATGATGTCGACGGCGTCGAAGTCCTCGACGGGGGTGGTGCGGGTCATGCGGAGTCCTCGGTTCGGGGATGGGAGCGGGTGACGGCGGCGCTAGGAGGCGGCGTAGGCCTCGAGGGTGCGCGGGCCGAACGCATCGGGGATGACCTCGTCGATCGTCTTCACGCCCGACAGGGTCTGGAGGAGCATGCCCTCGGCCGAGTGCTCGAAGAGCAGCTGGCGGCAGCGCCCGCAGGGCATCAGGACGCCGCCCTTCCCGTCGACGCAGGTGAAGGCCACGAGCCGGCCGCCGCCCGTCATGTGCAGGGAGGACACCAGCGCGCACTCGGCGCAGAGCGTGAGCCCGTAGGAGGCGTTCTCGACGTTGCAGCCCGCGATCGTCCGGCCGTCGTCCACGAGCGCGGCGACCCCGACGGGGAACTTCGAGTACGGGACGTAAGCGTGGCTCATGGCCTCCAGCGCGGCCTCGCGCAGCGCCTCCCAGTCGATGTCGGTCACGACGGCTCCTCTCAGGACTTCAGGTACGGCTTGCCGGCGGCGGCCGGCCCGCGGGACTGGCCGACGAGACCGGCCACCGCGAAGATCGTCACGACGTACGGCAGCATCAGCATGAACTCGCTCGGCACGGGCGAGCCGATGACGCCGAGAACGTTCTGCAGGTTGGTCGCGAAGCCGAACAGCAGCGACGCCAGGGTCGCCTTGATCGGGTCCCAGCGGCCGAAGATGACAGCGGCCAGGGCGATGAAGCCCGCGCCCGCGGTCATCTCCTTGCCGAACGCTCCGACCGCGTCGAGCGTGTAGTACGCGCCGCCGACTCCGGCGATCGCCCCGGCGAGGGAGACGTTCCAGAAGCGCGTGCGGGCGACGTCGATGCCGACGGTGTCCGCGGCCTGCGGGTGCTCGCCCACGGCGCGCAGGCGGAGGCCCCACTTGGTCTTGAACAGGCCCCACCACACGGCGAAGATCGCGAAGTACATCAGGTAGACGATCACCGTCTGGTTGAACAGGACGGCACCCACGATCGGCACCTGGCTGAGCACCGGGATCGGGAGGCGGTCGAACTTCACCGGCGAGTTGAACGTCGACGCGTCGGCGGAGAGGACCTGGGAGTAGAGGAAGCTCGTCAGGCCGGTCACCAGCACGTTCAGCACGACTCCGACGATCACCTGGTCGACCAGGTACTTGATCGCGAAGGCGGCCAGCACGAACGACACCAGGACGCTCGCGACCATCGCCGCGAGCAGGCCGAGCACCGGCTGGCGGGTGAGGGAGCCGACCATCGCCGCGGTGAAGGCGCCGGCGAGCAGCTGCCCCTCGATCGCGACGTTGACGACTCCGACCCGCTCCGAGATGACGCCGCCGAGGGAGCCGAAGATCAGCGGAGTGGCGAGCCCGACGGTCCCGAGCAGCAGTCCCGAGACGGGCAGCGCGGCACCGGCCGACGCCCAGACGAGGAACCCGATCAGGAAGACCAGGGCGAAGACCGCCGAGAGCCAGAGCGGGATGCGCCGGCCGGCGCGGGTGAGTGCGGCCGACGCGACGGCCAGGGCCACCAGGACGATCGCCACGACCACTCCCGTCCCCCGCGTCGGGAACGGGATGTCCGGCAGGGCGAAGAAGTCGGTGCCCGCGGCGAGGCGGAACGAGCTCGTCCCGTCGCGGCCGAGGGCCACGAAGAGGACGACGGCGAGCAGCGCGAAGACGCCGAACGCGGTCGGCGCCTTCCAGCTGCGGATCACGACGCGGTCCGGTGCGGTGGCGACGGCGGTGCTCATGCGGACACCTCCGAGGTGCGGCGGGTGCGGCGCTTCGGGGCGGCCCCGGGCGTCGGGAGGCGGAAGATCGCGCGCACCAGCGGCGGCGCGGCGATGAAGAGGACGATCAGCGACTGGACGACGAGGACCACGTCGATCGGCACGCCCTCGGCGGCCTGCATCGAGTAGCCGCCCGCCTTGAAGGCGCCGAAGAGGATGCCGGCGAAGAACACGCCCCAGGGGCGGGAGCGGCCCAGCAGCGCGACCGTGATCGCGTCGAAGCCGATGCCCGCGTCGATCCCGGAGGTGAAGCCGGTCGTGACCGTCCCCATCACCTGGGCGCTGCCGGCGAGGCCGAGCAGGCCGCCGGAGAGCAGCATCGCGTACACGTAGCTGTTCTTCACGTCGATGCCCGCCACACGCGCCGCGTGCGGGTTCTCCCCCACCGCGCGGAACTTGAAGCCGATCGTCGAGCGGTTCAGGAGCCACCAGACGAACACGGTCGCGAGGACCGCGAAGACGAAGCCGAGGGTGAGCGAGTAGCCGGGGCCGAGGAGCGCCGGGAAGACCGCGGTCTCCTTCATCCCGGGCGACTTCGGGTTGTTCGAGCCGGGAGCCTGCAGCGCGCCGGGCGTTCGCAGGAGGTAGGAGATCAGGTAGAACGCGACGTAGTTGAGCATGATCGTGAGGATCACCTCGTGCGCGCCGGTGCGGGCCTTGAGCAGTCCCACGAGTCCGCCCCAGAGCGCGCCGCCGAGGATGCCGGCGGCGAGCGCGACGATCAGGTGCACGCCCCACGGGAGGTCGAAGGAGAAGCCGACCCAGCCCGCGCAGGCCGCGGCGATCAGCATCTGGCCGCGGCCGCCGATGTTGAACAGGCCGACGCGGAAGGCCAGCGCCACTCCCAGGCCGCCGGCGATCAGCGGGGTCGCGAAGGCCAGGGTGTCGGTCAGCGGCTTGATGCCGTTGGCGAAGCCCTCGCGGCGGAAGTTGTAGACCGAGCCCTGGAAGAGCGAGGAGTAGGCACCGGAGACGGACTGCCAGATCGCCTGCAGGGTGTCGAGCGGCCGGGCGAAGAAGTAGCCCGACGCCGCCTGGACGTCCTTGTCGGTCGCGGCGATCAGCACGCCGCCCGCGATGAGGGAGAGCAGCACGGCGAGCACCGACATCAGCGCGGTGCCGGAGAGGATCTCGCGCAGGACGCGGGAGGCGCCGCTCTCGAGCGGGCCGGGGCGCACCTCCTGATCCGGCTTCTGGCCGGGCTCGAGCCCGGCCGCCTTCTCGGTCTCCGCGTCGGGATCGACCGCGGGCAGTTGCGCGTCGCTCACGCCGCCGCTCCCTTCTCGGCGGGCGTCTGCCCGGCCATCATGAGCCCCAGGACCTCGCGGGGCGTATCGGCGGGGACGATGCCGATGATCCCGCCCTTGTACATGACCGCGATGCGGTCGGCGAGCGCCGCGACCTCGTCGAGCTCGGTCGACACCACGATCACGGGGACTCCGGTGTCGCGCGTCTCGACGATGCGCTTGTGGACGAACTCGATGGAGCCGACGTCGATGCCGCGGGTGGGCTGCGCCGCGATGAACAGCCGCAGCTCCCGGCTGAGCTCGCGCGCGAGCACCACCTTCTGCTGGTTGCCTCCGGAGAGGCGGCCGACGTGGGTGCCGATCCCCTGGGCGCGCACGTCGAACTCGCGCACCCGCTCCTCGGCGAAGCGCTCGAGCTCCTTGAGCCGCAGGCCCAGGCCCTTCACGAACGGACCGCGGTCGCTGCGGTCGAGCATGAGGTTCTCGGCGATCGTGAACTCGGCGACCAGACCGTCCTCGGTGCGGTCCTCGGGGACGAAGCCGACCCCGGATTCGAGGACGCGGCGCACGGAGAGCCCGTCGAGGCGGCGCCCGTCCAGGGTCACCGAGCCCTCGACCCGGTCCTGCAGGCCCATGATCGCCTCGGTGAGCTCGGTCTGGCCGTTGCCCTGCACGCCGGCGATCGCGAGGATCTCGCCGCGGCGGACCTCGAAGGAGACGTCGTCGACGACGGCCTGGCCGTTGGCGTCGCGCACGGTGAGGTTCGAGACGACGAGGGCCTCGTCGCCCGGCACAGCCTGCTCCTTCTGCACCGTCAGCTCGACGGCGCGGCCGACCATCAGGGAGGCGAGCTCGGCGTTGCTCGCCGTCGGAGACGCCTCCCCCACGACTCTGCCGAGGCGGATGACCGTGATGCGGTCTCCGACCTCGCGCACCTCGCGGAGCTTGTGCGTGATGAAGACGATGGCGGTCCCGGCCGCGCGCAGCTGGCGCATGATCGCGATCAGCTCGTCGGTCTCCTGCGGGGTCAGCACCGCGGTCGGCTCGTCGAACACGAGCACCCGGGCGTCGCGCGAGAGCGCCTTGATGATCTCGACCCGCTGCTGCACGCCGACGGGGAGGTCCTCGACCAGGGCGTCGGGATCCACGTCGAAGCCGAAGCGGTCCGAGATCTCGCGCACCCGGGCGCGCGCGGCGGCGAGGTCCAGGCGTCCGCCGGCCTTCGTCTCCTCGTGGCCCAGCATGACGTTCTCGGCGACGGTGAACACGGGGACGAGCATGAAGTGCTGGTGGACCATCCCGATGCCGGCCTTCATGGCGTCGCCCGGACCGGAGAAGTGCTGGACCGCGTCGTCCAGCAGGATCTCCCCCTCCTCGGCCTGGTACAGGCCGTAGAGCACGTTCATGAGCGTCGACTTGCCCGCGCCGTTCTCGCCGAGGAGGCAGTGGATCTCGCCGGGTTCGACGGTGAGATCGATGTGGTCGTTGGCCACGAGCGCGCCGAAGCGCTTCGTGATGCCACGCAGTTCGAGCTTCATGGGACCAATCTAACTTTCGGTTCGCGCCACGATGCGCCGCCGAATGGGATCGATGGACGGAGCGGAGCCGATCCGCCCGCCGGACCGACGAAGAGGCCGGCGGGCCCGAGGTGTGCTCGGGCCCGCCGGCCTCTTCGAGGAAGCGACTAGGACGCCGCGGGAGCGGACGGGGAGGTGACGGTGATGGAGCCGTCGATGATGCCCGCCTTGATGGTGTCGAGCTCGCCCTGCAGGTCGCCCGAGACCTTCGACTCGAAGTCGTGGAACGGCGCGATGCCGACTCCGTCGTTCTCGAGGGTGCCCACGAAGGGGGTGGGGTCGAAGTCGTCGGCTCCGGCGGAGCTGGTGACGTCGGTCGTGCCGGCCTCGATGCCCTTGAGGATCGAGGTCAGGTACAGGTCGGCGCCGTCGGGGTAGGTCTCGTAGAGGTCCGCGTCCACGCCGACCATCGCGATGTCCTTGCCGGAGTCGCGGATCGCCTCGATCGCCGACTGGAAGATCGGACCGCCGACGGGGAGGATGACGTCCGCGTTCTGGTCGATCAGCGACTGCGCGGCCGACTTGGCCTCGACGCCCGCCGCGAAGCCTCCGGTGAAGGAGCCGGTCTGCGCGTCGACGTCCCAGCCGACGACCTTGACGTCCTTCCCCTTCTGCTCGTTGTAGTACTTCACGCCGTCGGCGTAGCCGTCCATGAAGATCGTGACGGTCGGGAACTGCTGGCCGCCGTAGGTGCCGACGACGCCGGTCGTGGAGTACGAGGCGGCCGCGTAGCCGGCGAGGAACGCCGCCTGCGAGGTGTCGAATGTGATCGGCTTGACGTTCGGCAGGTCGATCGTCGCGTCGTCGATGATCGCGAAGTCGATGTCGGTGTTCGCCTCGGCCGCGGCCGACGTGGCCTCGGCCAGCGCGAAGCCGACGGTGATGATCAGGTTGCAGCCCTGGTCGACGAGGCTGGTCAGGTTCGGGGCGTAGTCCGTCTCGGACTCCGAGGTGACGGTCTTCGGCGTGACCCCGAGGTCCTCCGAGGCCTTCACGAGGCCGTTGTAGCCGAGCTCGTTGAACGACTTGTCGTCGAACCCGCCCGCGTCGGACACCATGCAGGGCAGGAAGTCGCCACCGGCGGCGGCGCTGGAGCCGCTCTCCTCGGGGGCGGAGGCGCAACCGGCGAGAAGCGCGGTGACGCCGAGGGCGGCGAGACCGCCGAACGCGGCCTTACGCGAGGTGATAGTCAAGATGTCGTCCTCCAGGAATGCGGCCCCGCGCGACGAGCGCAGCAGAGCGTCGATCCCCACACGTTACCCAATGTGACAAGCCGCTCAGCCGCCCGCACGGTGGTGGTCAGGAAGAGTTACACAGTGTTGATCTTCCTGTGATGCGCGGAGCGCATCACAGGGCGCGGTCGGCTCCGCGACGGGGTGCGATCCGCAGAGCGGGTCGCGTCGGGCTGGCCGGAATCGCTGGCACGCGATTCCGGCTCGCGGCCCTCTCCCGGCTGTCGGCGGTCGAGGGCGTTCGGGCGGGCTCCGCGCTGCGCGCGGTCGGGACGGGACGGGTGTCGTGTCACCCGGTGATAGTCGAGCAGCCGCGGAGCGGCGCATCGAGACCCCCCTCACTGGTCGAGTAGCCGCGCAGCGGCGTATCGACACCCCCGAGACGTACTCCCGCCCTCCCTGCTGGTCGAGTAGCCGCGCAGCAGCGTATCGAGACCCCCGACGTACCCCCTCCTCGCAGGTCCAGCAGCCGTGCAGCGGCGTATCGGGACGCGCGCGCGGCGCCGGCGGACGCGCGAACGGCGAAGCGCGGCGCCTCCGAGGGAGGGCCGCGCTTCGACAGAGGGGGACGGAGGGCTAGAGGACGTCGGTGCGGCCGGAGAGGCGCAGGGCGTCGACGACGCCCTTGACCTTCTGGGCGTTCTCGGTCGTGGTGACCAGGAGCGCGTCGGGGGTGTCCACGACGACGATGTCCTTCACTCCGATGAGGGCGATGGTGCGGTTGCCGCCGCTCACGACGATGCCCGTCGCGGAGTCGGCCAGCACGCGGGCGTCCTCGCCGAGGATGGCGAGGTCCGAGCGGAGACCGCTCGAGTGCAGCTTCGCGATGGACGCGAAGTCGCCCACGTCGTCCCACGAGAAGTGGCCCGGCACGACGGCCAGCTTGCCCGCGGCCGCAGCCGGCTCGGCGACGGAGTAGTCGATCGCGATCTTCTCCAGGCCCGGCCAGATGCGGTCGACGACCGCACCGCGCTCCGGGGTGTCCCAGGCGGCGGCGAGCTCGAGCAGCCCGGCGAGCAGCTTCGGCTTGGCGCGGCCGAGCTCCTCGAGGAGGCGGTCGGCGCGGGCGATGAACATGCCCGCGTTCCAGAGGTACTGACCGCTGGAGAGGTAGGCGCGCGCCGTGTCGGCGTCGGGCTTCTCGACGAAGGAGTCGACGGCGAGCGTGTGCGTCGCCCCGTCGATCCCGAGGTGCTTCCCCGTGCGGATGTAGCCGAAGCCCACGGCCGGCTCGGTCGGCGTGATGCCGATGGTCGCGATGTAGCCCGCGTCCGCCGCGACGACGGCCTCGGCGACCGCGTCGTGGAAGAGCTGCTGGCCGCTGATGACGTGGTCGGCGGCGAACGAGCCGATGATCACGCCCGGCTGGCGGCGCTCGAGGATGGCGGCGGCCAGGCCGATCGCGGCGGAGGAGTCGCGCGGCTCGCTCTCGAGGACGACGTTGAGGTCCTCGAGGCTCTCGAGCTGCTCCTCGACGGCGGCCCGGTGCGCGCGGCCGGTGACGACCATGATCCGGTCGGCGCCCGAGATGGGCGCGAGGCGGTCCCAGGTGTCGCGGAGCAGGGTCTGTCCCGATCCCGTCAGATCGTGCAGGAACTTCGGGGCGTCGGCCCGGGAGAGCGGCCACAGCCTCGAGCCGATCCCGCCGGCGGGGATCACGCTGTAGAAGCGGTCGAGCGGGGCGCGGCCATCGGTCTCAGGTGATGTCATGTCCGCAGGATACAAGGGAGCCCGAGCGCGACCGTCCGTTCACCCGGGCGCGCGCCGCCGTTCATCCCGCCGCCGTAGCGTCCGGGGCGTGAGAGTCGCGGTCGTCACCGAGAGCTTCCTGCCGTCGTTGAACGGCGTGACCACGAGCGTCCTGCGGGTGCTCGACGAGTTCGCGGAGCGCGGGATCGAGGCGCTCGTCGTCTGCCCGGCCGCGGGGGCGCCGGGCCACTACGCGGGCCACCGCGTTGTGGAGCACCCGGCGATCGCCTACCGCGACTTCCCGGTCGGGATCCCCACGCTCGCCCTCACCCGGGAGCTGGCCGACTTCGAACCCGACGTCGTGCACGTCGCCTCGCCCTTCCTCCTCGGCGCCCGCGCCATCGCCTCGGCAGGCCGGCTCGGCGTGCCGAGTGTCGCGATCTACCAGACGGACGTCGCGCGGTTCGCGGCCCGCTACGGCATCCGCGGCGCCCGCGCCCTCGCGTGGCGGGTGATCCGCCAGATCCACGCCGGGGCGGACCTGACCCTCGCCCCCTCCACCAGCGCCCTCGACGACCTCGCCGCCGCCGGCATCGAGCGCACCGCGCTGTGGGGCCGCGGCGTGCAGAGCGAGCGATTCCACCCGCGCCGCCGCTCCTCCCCCTACGCGCAGGCGGTCCGGGCCGGACTCGGCGCCGAGGACGCGCTCGTCGGCTACATCGGGCGCCTCTCCCCCGAGAAGAGGGTGGAGCGGATGGCGGCACTCGCCTCCGTCCCGCACGCCGAGCTCGTGGTGGGCGGCTACGGCCCCTCCTCCGCCCGGGTCGCCGCCGCCCTGGGCCCGGCGGCGCGGATGCTCGGCCGGCTCGACGGCGACCGGCTGCCGGCGGTCTTCGCCGCGCTCGACGTCTTCGTGCACACGGGCACGGAGGAGACGTTCGGCCAGACCGTCCAGGAGGCGCAGGCGTCCGGCACCGCGGTGGTCGCGCCCCACGCGGGCGGACCCACCGACCTCGTCGAGCACGGCGTGGACGGCCTGCTCTACGCGCCCGAGAGCGACTCCGACCTGCGCCGGCAGGTGGAGCGCCTGGTCCGCGATCCCGCACTGCGCGCCCGGCTCGGCGAGGCGGGCCGCCGCCGCGTGCTCCACCGCACCTGGAGCGCGCTCACCGACGAGCTCCTCGCGCACTACGCGACCGCGGGGGCGCCCGCCCTCGCCTTGCCCCGCAGCTGAGGCCCGCAGCTAAGGCTCGCCTAAGCCGCGCCCGCCTGCGCACCCGCTTAGAATCGGAGGGCGAGTTTCTCGTCGCTCCCCGCCCCGTCCCCGTCCACGCGACGTGGGAACAGGTCAGGCCGTCGGAGCACAACCAGGGAGGGTTGTTCGTGTCAGTTCAAGCTGCTCAAACCCTCGCACCCCGGAAGCAGGGGAAGATCCGGCGTCCGGCCGGCACCCTCTACCGCGGTCGCGAAGGCATGTGGTCGTGGGTGCTCCACCGGATCACCGGTGTCGCCATCTTCTTCTTCCTCCTCGTCCACGTCCTCGACTCCGCTCTCATCGCCGTGAGCCCCGAGGCGTACAACGCGGTCATCGGGACGTACAAGAACCCGATCATGGGACTCGGCGAGACCGGGCTCGTGGGCGCCATCGCGTTCCACGCGCTGAACGGCCTGCGGATCATCCTGGTCGACTTCTGGAGCTGGGCGACCCGCAACCAGCGCGTCCTCTTCTGGGTCGTCATGGGCCTCTGGGTCGTGCTGATGCTCGGCTTCGCGCCGCGCCACCTGATCAACGTCTTCAGCGAGGGGGGTGCGCAGTGAGCACCGTCGCCGCACCGCGGACCCCGCACACCCCGACCCGCTCCTCCGGTACCAACTGGGAGAAGTGGGGCTGGATCTACATGCGTGCCTCCGGCGTCGTGCTGATCGTCCTGATCTTCGGGCACCTCATCTACAACCTGCTGCTGGGCGACGGCATCAAGGCCATCGACTTCGGCTTCGTCGGCGGCAAGCTGGCGAACCCGTTCTGGCAGTGGTGGGACGTCCTCATGCTGTGGCTCGCGCTGATCCACGGCGGCAACGGCATGCGGACGCTGGTCAACGACTACGCGACCTCGCCCCTGCTGGCCAAGGCCTTCAAGGGCGGCATCCTCGTCGCCGTCGTCGCGCTGATCGCGCTCGGCACCTGGGTCGTCTTCGCGTTCGACCCGTGCCCCGCCGGCACCGCCGCGGACCTGCTGCCCTCCTTCTGCGCAGCGTGACCACGGCGCCGCGGATCGGAGAGGGGCCCACGCCCTTCCCGGTCCGCGCAACCGCGTCCCGGCACCTCCCCCTCCCAACCCCGTACGACGGAGCACCCACCCCGTGAGCACACCAGGCCACTCCCACACCGGCGCCGACCAGAGCGCCTTCGCGCAGACCGTCGGACCCGACGGCGTCCACTACCACCAGTTCGACGTCGTCATCGTCGGCGCCGGCGGTGCCGGGATGCGCGCGGCCATCGAGGCCGGCCCCAAGGCGAAGACGGCCGTGATCTCGAAGCTGTACCCGACCCGCTCCCACACCGGAGCGGCGCAGGGCGGCATGGCCGCCGCCCTCGCGAACGTCGAGGAGGACAGCTGGGAGTGGCACACCTTCGACACCGTCAAGGGCGGCGACTACCTCGTCGATCAGGACGCTGCCGAGATCCTCGCGAAGGAGGCCATCGACGCGGTCATCGACCTCGAGAACATGGGCCTGCCCTTCAACCGCACCGAGGAGGGCAAGATCGACCAGCGCCGCTTCGGCGGTCACACCCGCGACCACGGCAAGGCGCCCGTCCGCCGGGCCTGCTACGCGGCCGACCGCACCGGCCACATGATCCTGCAGACGCTGTTCCAGAACTGCGTCCGGCTCGGCATCAACTTCTACAACGAGTTCTACGTCCTCGACCTGGTGATGACCGAGGTCGACGGAGTGGCCAAGCCCTCCGGCGTCGTCGCCTACGAGCTGGCCACGGGCGAGCTGCACGTCTTCCAGGCGAAGGCGATCATCTTCGCGACCGGCGGCTTCGGCAAGATCTACAAGACCACCTCCAACGCGCACACCCTCACCGGCGACGGCGTCGGCATCATCTGGCGCAAGGGCCTCCCCCTGGAGGACATGGAGTTCTTCCAGTTCCACCCGACCGGCCTCGCCGGCCTCGGCATCCTCCTCACCGAGGGAGCGCGAGGAGAGGGTGCGATCCTCCGCAACGCCTCGGGCGAGCGCTTCATGGAGCGCTACGCCCCCACCATCAAGGACCTGGCGCCGCGCGACATCGTCGCCCGCTGCATGGTCCAGGAGGTGGCGGAGGGGCGCGGCGCCGGCCCGCACAAGGACTACGTGCTGCTGGACTGCACCCACCTGGGCGCCGAGGTGCTCGAGACCAAGCTCCCCGACATCACGGAGTTCGCCCGCACTTACCTGGGCGTCGACCCGGTCGTCGAGCCGGTCCCGGTCATGCCGACCGCGCACTACGCGATGGGCGGCATCCCGACCAACGTCAAGGCCGAGGTGCTTTCGGACAACACGACCGTCGTCCCCGGCCTCTACGCCGCCGGCGAGTGCGCGTGCGTCTCGGTGCACGGCTCCAACCGCCTCGGCACCAACTCCCTGCTCGACATCAACGTCTTCGGCAAGCGCAGCGGCAACAACGCCGCCGACTACGCCAAGACGGTCGACTTCACCCCCCTGCCCGCCGACCCGGCCGGCGCGATCCGCGACATGCTCGCCTCGCTCCGCTCCGCGACCGGCACCGAGCGGATCGCCTCGATCCGCAAGGAGTTGCAGGACGAGATGGACAAGAACGCCCAGGTGTTCCGCACCGACGAGTCCCTCGAGTCCGTCACCGGGACCATCCAGCGCCTGCGCGACCGGTTCCGCAACATCTCGGTGCAGGACAAGGGCAAGCGCTTCAACACCGACCTCCTCGAGGCCGTCGAGCTGGGCTTCCTGCTCGACCTCGCCGAGGTCGTCGTCTACTCGGCGCGCAACCGCAAGGAGAGCCGCGGCGGCCACATGCGCGACGACTTCCCCAAGCGCGACGACGAGAACTACATGCAGCACACGATGGCGTACCTCTCCGGTGACGCCCACTCCTCCGACGCCGGTGACCACATCCGGCTCGACTGGAAGCCCGTCGTGATCACCCGGTACCAGCCGATGGAGAGGAAGTACTAGCCGTGTCGACCGCTACCCTCGAGCAGCCGCCCGCCGCCCCTGCGGCCCCGGAGGCGTTCACCGTCACGTTCATCATCCGCCGCTTCGACCCCGAGGTGGACGCGGAGCCGCGCTGGCAGGACTTCGACGTCGAGATGTACTCGACCGACCGCGTCCTCGACGCCCTGCACCGCATCAAGTGGGACCAGGACGGGTCGCTGACCTTCCGCCGCTCGTGCGCGCACGGCATCTGCGGATCCGACGCGATGCGGATCAACGGCCGCAACCGTCTGGCCTGCAAGACGCTGATCAAGGATCTCGACATCTCGCAGCCGATCTACATCGAGGCGATCAAGGGCCTGCCCCTCGAGAAGGACCTCGTCGTGGACATGGAGCCGTTCTTCGCCTCCTACCGCGAGGTGCAGCCGTTCCTGGTCGCCAACACCCCGGCGCCCAAGGGCAAGGAGCGCGTGCAGTCGGTCGCCGACCGCGCCCGCTTCGACGACACCACGAAGTGCATCCTCTGCGCCGCGTGCACCTCGTCCTGCCCCGTGTTCTGGACCGACGGGCAGTACTTCGGCCCCGCGGCGATCGTGAACGCCCACCGCTTCATCTTCGACTCGCGCGACGACGCCGGTGGAGCGCGCCTGGACATCCTCAACGACAAGGAGGGCGTGTGGCGCTGCCGCACGACCTTCAACTGCACGGAGGCGTGCCCGCGCGGCATCCAGATCACGCAGGCGATCGCCGAGGTGAAGCAGGCCGTCATCCGCGGCCGCGCCTGACCTGCACGCCGGAAGCCGCCGTGCACGCTCGATCCTCGGATCCGGCGTGCACGGCGGCTTCTGCCGTGCACGGGCCGCTCCCCCACAGGAGGCGGATCGGGACGGGGCTCCCCAGGTCGACGGTTGCGGCGGGCGAGCAGCGGAGTCAGGCGGAACACTCGATCCGTGCTCACCGGCGTCCTCCACCTCTCCCGTCTGCGCGCGCTCGGCGTCGATCCCCGCGCGGCGGTGCGCAACGGCACGCTGACACGACTGCGGCCGGGCTGGTTCGCCGCCGCGGACGCCCGCGCTGACCAGCAGCAGGCCGTCCTCCACGCGGGGTTCGTCTCGTGCGTGTCCTTCTTCGACGCCCGCGGCGCGTACCGGCCCGAGGACGATCGCCTGCACCTGGGCGTCCACAGCTCGAACAGGGCGCGCACCACGGACCCGGGCGTGGTGGTGCACTGGAGCCGTCGCATCCCGATGCCGACCGGACCGGCCGTCGTGGCCTCGACCGAGAGGGCGCTCGAGCACCTCCTCCTCTGTCAGCCGTCCGACGAGTCCGTCGCCGTCGTCGACTCCGCTCTCCACCGCGGGATCATCGGTCCGGGACTGCTCGCCGGCACGATGGCGCTCCTCCCCGCCCGGCTGCACCCGCTCCTGTCCGCCTTCGACGGCCGCGCCGAATCCGGCATCGAGTCGCTCACGCGCTTCCGGCTGCTCGCGTGCGGCGTCGGCTGCCGGCCCCAGGCGGAGATACCCGGGGTCGGACGCGTCGATCTGCTGATCGACGACTGGCTGGTGATCGAACTCGACGGGCGCCGCTGGCACACCGCGGCCGAGGCGTTCACCCGCGACCGGCGCCGCGACGCCGCCGCCGTGCTCAGCGGGTACACGGTGCTGCGCTTCAGCTACGCCGACGTCGTCCACGACTGGGCCCGGACCTCGACAGTGATCCTGGGGACCATGGCGCGAGGCCGGACTCGCTGAGGTGCGCGCTCGAGGTCACGGTGCACGTGCGTTCTCGCGATCGCGCGTGCACCGGGACGTCCGACGTGCACGGGCGCTTTACGCTGGAGGAATGACCGAGGCGGCCGACACTCCCCGCGGGATCCCGGGCCTGTTCGAGCGGATCATGCGGACGCGGCCGGTGCGGGTGATGCTCCACTACTCCGAGACCGGCGGGCCCCTCTTCGCCTCCGGACTCGCCTTCCAGGCCCTGTTCGCGGTCTTCGCGGCGCTGTTCGTCTTCTTCGCCGTCTTCGGCTTCTGGGTGCGCGACGACTCGGTCCTGCGCGACTCCCTCCTCGACCTGGTGACCCGTTCGGTGCCCGGTCTGATCGGCGGGAAGAACGCCCTCGTGTCGGTCGACGACCTGCTCGACTCCTCGATCCTCGGCTGGACGGGCGCGATCGCAGCGGCCGGCCTGCTCTGGACGGCGCTCAACTTCCTGGGAAGCCTGCGCCAGGCGGTGCGACTGCTCTTCTCGCTCCCCGGACCGACGACCCTCTTCGTCCTGCTCAAGCTCAAGGACGCGGGGCTCGCCCTGATCTTCGGAGCGGTGCTGCTGGTCTCGGCGGGTCTCTCCGTGTTCTCGACCTCGCTGGTGGATGTGGCGTTCGACTTCCTCGGGATCGGCAGCGAGTCGATGCTCGGCCGCCTCGCCGGCAGCGTGGTGGGCCTGCTGATCATGCTCGCCCTCGACACGGGCACGCTCGCCGGGTCCTTCCGCGTCCTCTCGGGCATCTCGATCCCGTGGAAGAACCTCTGGGCGGGCTCGCTGCTCGGCGGGATCGCCCTCGGAGCGCTCAAGGTCCTCGGGACGCAGCTGCTGGGCGGCGCCTCCCGCAACCCGCTGCTCGCCTCGTTCGCGGTCCTCATCGGCCTTCTGATCTGGTTCAACCTCGTCTGCCAGGTGATCCTGATCGCGGCGTCGTGGATCTCCGTCGGGATGAGCGATGCCGGGATCTCGGCGCGCAAGCTCACCCCGGAGGAGCGCGAGAAGGAGCGGGAGGAGCAGCTGCGCACCGCCCGCCGCACTCTCGCCGAGGCCGAGCGCGAGCGCCTGCGGGCCGCATTGCCGGAGGCGTCCCTCCTGAAACGGCGGCGCCTGGAGCGCCAGCTCGCGCAGCTCGAGGAGGAGCTCGAGCAGCTCGCCGCCTGATCCGGCGGACCGCTTCCCGGGAAGCCCTGCGTCTCCGCGCCCGAATCGGCCTGCCGAGTCTGTCCGTTTCTGTTGACTTCCCACACGAACGGGTCTAAAAAGAGGTAAACGCAGATCCGAGGTCGGCAACGACACCGCGGATCCGGCGCACCACCCACGGCGAGACGACGGAGTCCACATGTACGCACCGGAGCGGCACCAGGCGATCCTGGACCGCGCCCGCACCGACGGGCGCGTCGAGGTCCGCGACCTCGCCCTCTCCCTCGCCGTGACGCCGGAGACGATCCGCCGCGATCTCACCAGTCTCGAGAAGCGCGGCCTGCTGCGCCGAGCGCACGGCGGCGCCATCCCCGTCGAGCGCCTGGGCATCGAGCCCGAGGTCGCCGCCCGCGAGGGACACCTCGCCGGCGAGAAGGACCGCATCGCCACCGCCGCTCTCGCCGAGGTGCCCGACGGCGGCTCGATCGCCATCGACGCCGGCACCACCACGGTGCGGCTGGCGGAGCTGCTCCCCCTGGACCGCCGGCTGACGGTCGTCACCCACTCCCTCCCCGTCGCGATGGCGCTCGTCGGCCGGCCCAACATCGACCTCCACCTCATCGGCGGGCACCTGCGCGGAGTGACGCAGGCCGCCGTCGGCCCGTGGGCCGCCCAGGCCCTCTCCTCGGTCTCGGTGGACGTCGCCTTCATCGGCACGAACGGACTCAGTCTCGAGCGCGGGCTCACTACTCCCGATCTCGACGAGGCCGTCGTCAAGTCCGCGATCATCGCCTCCGCGCGCCGGGTCGTGGTCCTCGCCGACCACTCCAAGTTCGGCCGGCAGGACTTCGGGCACGTCGCTCCGCTGTCCACGGTCGACACCGTCATCACCGACGCCGGTGTCGACGACGAGCTCGCCGACGACATCGAGTCGGCCGGCCCGGAGGTCGTCCGCGCATGATCGTCACCGTCACCGCCAACCCGAGCATCGACGTCACCCTCTCCACGAGCGGCTTCGCCGTCGGCGAGGTCAACCGCGCCCACGACGTGCGACGCGACCCGGCCGGCAAGGGCGTCAACGTCGCCCGTGCCCTCGCCCGCAACGGCGTCGAGGCGACCGCGGTCTACCCGGCGGACGCCTCCACCGGCCTCGACCTGTCCACGATGCTCCGGGCCGCCGGAGTCCGCTCGGCCAGTGCGGCGATCGCCCACCCGATCCGCACCAACATCACCGTGGTCGACGACCGGACCGGCCGCACCACCAAGATCAACGAGCCCGGCCCCGCCGTCACGGAGGAGGAGGCTCGCGCCCTCTCCGAGCTGATCGGCGAGCACGTCTCGGCCTCGCCCCGCTGGCTCGTCGCCTGCGGCAGCGTCCCCCCGGGACTGGGAGCGGACTTCTACCCCGCCCTCGGCCGCCTCGCCCTGCACTTCGGCGTCCCCCTCGCCGTCGACACGTCGGGAGCCCCCCTGACCGCGATCATCGCGGCCGGCACCGCCACCCTCGTGAAGCCCAACCTCGAGGAGCTCGAGGAGCTCCTCGGCCGCTCCCTGACGACGGTCGGAGACGTCGTCGCCGGAGCCCGTGAACTCCTGCAGCTGCCCGAGGCGCGAGCGCTCGTCAGCCTCGGAGAGCACGGCGCCCTCCTCGTCACGGCGCACGCGTCGTGGTGGGCGGGCGCTCCCGCCGTCGTGCCCCTCAGCACCGTCGGCGCCGGCGACAGCACGCTCGCCGGCTACCTCTCGGCCGTCGACGCCACGGAGGCGGAGCGCCTCGCGACAGCAGTCGCGTGGGGTACCGCCGCCGTCCAGCTCCCGGGCAGCGAAGCCCCGGGTCCCGACTCCCTCCACCTCGACGACGTCTCCGTCGTCGAGGACCCCGACCCCACCCTCCCGATTGGAGAACTGAGCGCATGACTGCTCTCACCGAGGCGTCGACGGTCATCGTCGACCTCACCGCCGCCACGAAGGACGAGGCCACCGCGCAGCTCGCGAAGACGCTCGCCGACGCCGGCCGCGTCACCGACCTCGACGGCTTCCTCGCCGACGTCCGCGACCGCGAGTCGCAGATGGCCACCGGCATGCCCGGCGGCATCGGGATCCCCCACGCCCGCTCCTCCCACGTCGTCTCGCCCAGCGTGGCGGTCGGCATCGCGAAGCAGGGCGTCGACTTCGGCGCCCCCGACGGGCCGGCCGACCTGATCTTCCTGATCGCGGCCCCGGACGGCGCCGACCAGGCGCACCTCAAGATCCTCGCCCAGCTCGCCCGCAAGCTGATCCACGAGTCCTTCACGGGTTCCCTCCGCGCTGCCGCCAGCGGCCAGGAGGTCGCGGACATCATCGCCCGAGAGGTCGTCGTCTCATGAGGATCGTCGCCGTCACCAGCTGCATCGCCGGCATCGCGCACACCTACATGGCGGCCGAGGCTCTCGAGCAGGCCGCGAAGAAGAAGGGGTACGCGATCCAGGTCGAGACCCAGGGCGCCGCGGGCTCCGACCCCATGTCCGACCAGACGATCGCCGAGGCCGACGTCGTGATCCTCGCCGCCGACCTCGAGGTCCGCGGCAAGGAGCGCTTCGCCGGGAAGCCCACCCTCGAGGTGGGCACGTCGGAGGCGCTCGCGAAGGCGGCCGAGGTCATCGACCGCGCCGTCGCGACGGTGCAGGACGCGCCCGCCGCGAGCCCCGCCTCCGGACCGCGCTTCGTCGCCGTGACCAGCTGCATCGCGGGCATCGCCCACACCTACATGGCGGCGGAGGCGCTCGAGCAGGCCGCGAAGAAGCGCGGCTACCCGATCCACGTCGAGACCCAGGGCGCGGCCGGCTCGGACGAGATGACCGCGGCCGACATCGCCGCCGCGGACGTCGTCATCCTCGCCGCCGACCTCGAGGTCCGCGGCAAGGACCGGTTCGCCGGCAAGCCGATCCTCCAGGTGGGCGTCGCCGAGGCCCTGTCGAAGCCGGACGAGGTCCTCGACCGCGCTCTGGCCCTGCGCGGAACCGGCACCGCCGCCGCCTCCGCCCGCACGGCCCCGGCAGCGGCCCCCGCGGCGCCGAAGAAGGTCGGCGTCGGCACGCGCATCCGCCAGAACCTGATGACCGGCGTCTCGTACATGATCCCGTTCGTCGCGGCGGGCGGTCTGCTGATCGCCCTGTCGTTCCTGTTCGGCGGCTACCGGATCGTCGACTTCACGGCACAGCAGATCATCGACAACGGGTTCAACGTCGCGAACCTCACCGACTGGGCCGGAGTGATGTTCCTGATCGGGAGCGCGACGTTCGCGTTCCTGGTGCCGGTGCTCTCGGGCTTCATCGCCTTCGGCATCGCCGACCGCCCCGGCATCGCGCCGGGCTTCCTCGGCGGCGCGGTCGCGGTCACCGTGGGTGCGGGCTTCCTGGGCGGTCTCGCCTCGGGGTTCATCGCCGGCTACGCGGCCCTGTACATCTCGCGGATCAAGCTCCCCGCGGCGTTCAAGTCGCTGATGCCCGTCGTGATCATCCCCCTGATCGCCACCTTCATCACCGGCTTCCTGATGTTCGTGGTGCTCGGTGCTCCGCTCCGCGCGCTCAGCGAGGGCCTCTCGGCCTGGCTCTCGGGCCTGACCGGCGGCAACCTGATCATCCTGGGCATCATCCTGGGGCTGATGATGGCGTTCGACATGGGCGGCCCGGTCAACAAGGTGGCCTACGCCTTCGCGACCACCGGTCTCGCCTCCGTCCCCGCCGACGGCGACCCGAACTCGGTGCAGTTCAAGGTGATGGCGATCGTGATGGCGGCGGGCATGACTCCGCCGCTGGGCCTGGCCCTGGCGACGTCGCTCCGCAAGCGCCTGTTCACCGACGCGGAGCGTCAGAACGGCAAGGCGGCCTACCTGCTGGGCGCGTCGTTCATCTCGGAGGGAGCGATCCCGTTCGCCGCGGTCGACCCGCTCCGCGTCATCCCGTCCGCCATGGTCGGCTCGGCTGTCACGGGGGCGC